>CAZRGY010000327.1:0-5301 GCA_964599715.1 uncultured Verrucomicrobiota bacterium
GTTCTCCACGTATGCGACGTGGTGGATCCGCCAGGCGATCACCCGCTCCATCGCCGACCAGGCCCGCACGATCCGTATCCCGGTGCACATGATCGAGACCATCAACAAGGTCTGGCGCGTCCAGAAGCAGTTGATGCAGGAACTCGGCCGTGAGGCGAATCCGGAAGAAATCGCTGATGAAATGAACATGCCGGTGGAGCGCGTGAACTCCATCTTGCGTATGGCCCGTCAACCGGTCTCGCTGCAAGCCCCCGTGGGTGATGATGGCGACTCCAGCTTCGGTGACTTCATCGAGGATCAATCCGTCGAGAACCCGAGCGATTCGACCGGTTACAGCATGTTGAAAGACAAGCTGGGCGAGGTGCTCAACACCTTGACCGAGCGCGAACGCCGCATCTTGGAACTCCGCTTCGGCCTCGTGGATGGCTACGCCCGTACGCTGGAAGAAGTCGGCAAGCAGTACAAGGTGACCCGTGAGCGTATCCGTCAGATCGAGGCGAAAGCGCTCCGCAAGCTGCGTCACCCGACCCGTATCCGCCACCTGCAGGGCTTCCTCGAAACCGCGGAAGCAGCCTAAGCAGGCATCAAAGAATTCAAAAGCCGGTCATCGCAAGATGACCGGCTATTTTGCTTTACGGAGCGCGACTCTCCGAGTCGCAGCAACGTCCTCACGTCAATCAGCCTGAAAATCCTCAAAGGTTTCCCCCGATCAACACCTCTCGTAATTCGTAAATCCAAAACCGTAAATCCCCTTACGTCAATATCTCCCGGATCACATGCCCGTGATCGATATCCAACCGCTTGCGCCCCGGCACCTCTAGCTTGCGCGAATCCAGCCCCAACTGGTGCATGATGGTGGCATGAACATCCGTGACATAGTGCGGGTGCTCCGTCGCGTGAAAGCCCAGTTCATCTGTCGTGCCGTGCGTGATGCCACCTTTGATCCCGCCGCCAGCCATCCATACGGAAAAACCATAAGGATGATGATCGCGTCCATCCGCTCCTTGTGAGCCGGGCGTGCGCCCGAATTCTGTAGCAAACACCACCATTGTATCATCCAACATCCCCCGCTGTTTCAGATCTTGCAGCAGCCCCGCGATGGGCTTGTCCACTTCCCGGGCCAGTTTCGTGTGGTTGTTCTTCAAGCCGGAATGAGCATCCCACGCACCAGCGGCACCATCGCCGTGCTGTATCTGGATGAAGCGCACCCCCCGCTCGGCGAACCGGCGCGCCGCCAGTAACTGCATGCCGAACGGCTTGGTCGCCGCATCATCCAACCCATAGAGTTTTTTGACCGATTCACTCTCAGCATCGAACTTGATGACCTCTGGCACCGCGGCCTGCATGCGGAAGGCCAGTTCATAGGCCTTGATACGCGCCAGCAGATTCGGGTCCTGCGGATACTTCACGGCGCTGAAGCGATTGAGCTTGGCTAGCAATGCGAATTCCGCCGCCTGTTCGGCGTCAGTGATATCACTCTCCGGCTTGGCGAAATCGAGCGGCGCCTTCGGATCGATCTTCAACGGCACCGCATCATAGGCCGGCCCGAGGTAGTGTCCGTCACGCGCATCGAAGAAACGCGGCCCCATGTTGATGAACTGCGGCAGGTTCTCATTCAGCGAACCCAGCCCGTAGTTCACCCAAGCGCCGATAGTCGGGAAACGCCCATCCAGCATATGTCGCCCGGAATGGAACTGCACTTGCGCGCCGTGATTGTCGTCTGTGGTCCACATGGAGCGGATGATGGCGAGGTCGTCCACGCGCTCTCGCAGATGCGGAAAGAAATCACTTACTTCGATGCCGCTCTGTCCTGCTTTGCGGAAACCGGTTTGCAAGGGATAGATGACATTGCGTTGTTTGCCGTTCGCATCATTCACCACCACTACCCGCACCTTCTTAAGCTTGTCCGGGTCCTGCACACTCTTGTAAGGCGTTTCCCCGATCGACTTGCCGGCGTATTTGGTCAACTCCGGCTTCGGATCGAAGCTCTCCATGTGGCTCACCCCGCCACGCATGAACAACCAGATGACGCTCTTGGCCTTGGGTGGGAAATGCGGCTGGCCGGTCGGCGGAGCCCAAGCCTCTGAAGCGTAACCGTCTTGCTGCAACAGGGAAGCCAGCGCGATGCTGGAGAACCCCATGCCGATGTCCCCCAGAAATGAACGGCGCGACAGCACCGGCGGCCGATGTTTGAGATAAGAGGAGAAGTTATTCATGGCTTACCTCACCGTGATGAAATCGTTGTGATTGAACAAAGCGTGCACCAAGCCCGTCCGCGCTCGTTTGGCCGGATCTGCCTGCCCTTGCTTCTCAGCCAGACTGCGCAACTCCAGCAAAGCCTCACCGCAAGCTTCCAACTCTGCTTTATTGGGCTCTACGGCAAGAATCGACTGATACGCCACGCGGATGAAACCATCATCGGAAGCCGTCCCGCTATTCTTCAGCAAAATCTCCGTCAGTTTACCGGCAGCGACCATGGAGAGCTTGCTGTTCGAGAGTGCCAATGCCTGCTGCGGCAAGACACTCTCCGGACGGCGATAACATTCCAACACGTTGGCATTATCGAACGTCTCCAAGAATTTGTGCACATCCTCTTTCGAGTGCGTGAAATAAAGACTGCGCCGGAACACCGTGTCTTCCTTCTCTGGATTGATGGTGGGACCGCCCATCGTCAGATCAAGCTGGCCGGCCAATTGCAGCAGACTGTCTCGCAAGGCCTGTGCCTCCATCCGCACCGGATTCATGCGCCAGTAATATTTGTTCTCTGCATCTTTCGCGAGCGATGCTTTCGGCGCATCGGCATTGGAAGAACTGAGCCGGTAAGTGCGTGAGAGCACCATGAGCCGGTGCATATGCTTCATGCTCCACCCGCTCGCCATGAACTCCGTCGCCAGCCAATCCAACAGTTCGGGATGAGTCGGCACTGCACCACGTCGCCCAAAGTCCATGACTGTCGGCACCAATGGCTGGCCGAAATGGCGCAACCAAAGATGATTCACCGCGACCCGCGCGGTGAGCGGATTCCGCTCATTCGCGATCCACTCCGCCAAAGCCTTGCGCCGTCCGGTGCTGGTCTGTGGAAAAGGAAGCTGACGATGTTCCTCCGTCTCATCCGGCCCTTCGAGCGCTTTCAATGAACCGCGCAAAGAAGTGTATTCCTCTCCCGGGGACTTCACCCGCTCTTTCGCCTTGGACAACGCCTCCTGCGCTGCTTTCAATTTTTTGGCGTCAGCCTTCTTCTTGGTCTTGCGCTCTGCTGCCTGAAGTTTGGCAATTTCAGATTCGGCTTCGGCCAGTTTCCATGCCGCATCATCATGGGCGGCTGTCGATACCAAGTCCCCAAGGTTTTTTGGTGGTGCAGGCAGGCTCTTGGCCCGATCTGCCTGGTGGATGCTCTGCAACGCTTTCAGCTTCAGTTCGGCAAGTTCCAAATCCTTCTGCCTATCAACCATGGCGGTTTGCGCTTCAGCCAGTTGCGTCTCCAGTGAATCTCCCGGCAGCACGAATCCCTTTGGCAATTCATAAAGTTCAAACCCGAGGAACTCAGCGCTCGCATCAAAAGTTGCAAGTTGAAAACGACCGGCCCGTCTCTCAGGCAGTT
Source organism: uncultured Verrucomicrobiota bacterium (assembly GCA_964599715.1). Lineage (GTDB taxonomy): Bacteria > Verrucomicrobiota > Verrucomicrobiia > Limisphaerales > JAEYXS01 > JAEYXS01. The sequence continues at coordinate 3,602 of CAZRGY010000327.1, forward strand.
CGAATTTCAACGCCGCTTCGCCATTCACACGCATGGTCAATTGCTGGCCCAAAGCACAGACTTCTAACTCATAGATCTCCCCGGTCTTGACCGCCCGGCTTTGGGCACCTTTCGCTGGATACGTAGACTTGCCATTCTCTGAGATGGCCACTTGCAGTTTGGAACTTGTGTGGGCGCTCAAGTAGACCAACACATCATGCTGTTCGCTCCCATCAAACGAAAAGCCGACTGATTTCCATTTCTCACCTCCGGTGATCTTGAAACGGAACTTCGCCTGAAAATCGGCGGGATGATTCTCAATGGAGCGCAACACGCGCCGCTCACTGCCCACATCCATCTGCTTAAGCAGACCAGCTTCATACTTCCACTGCCCACCAACCTGCTCCCATAATTTTGTCTTGGGACCGTCAAAACCATCTTTGAATTTCAGAACAGGCAGACCGCTTTCCCCTTTTGCACCGGCTGCTTTCTTTTCCAGCTCCACCAGACTCTTGCGATGCTGATCATAAAGGCTCTGGGCCTTTTTCAACTGTTGCCGGGCCAGCTCCAAGTGATTCTGATAAACGTAATCTTGCAGGGCCGGATTGAATGCTTCGGCAGGCAACTCCACCGGTTTGATCTCCGGTGCACGCAATTTGAAGATCACCGGGACCATTGGCGCGATCTCCTTGGACTGGTCCGGAAGTTTCTCATCACCGCGCACATGCAGATAGGTCGGCCTGTCCAGATGCACATCATAGGCGCGGGGCAGACCGTTCTTCTCGAGATCCGGCTCGCCGGGCAGCTCATCCAGCCGCACGTGATACGGCTCGAAGAAGGCGCGCCACGCGTAGTAATCCTTGGCCGTTACCGGATCATACTTGTGATCGTGACACTTCGCACAATTCATCGTGATGCCAAGGAACGCTTTGGACGTATGCTCCACCACGTCATCCAGCCAGGTCGTGCGATTGAAGAGGTAATAGTTGCGCGCCAGGAAACCGGTAGCTCGCAGCGTATCACGATCCGTCGGTGCGACCTCGTCACCTGCCAACATCTCCAGCACCATACGGTCGTAGCCTTTATCCGTGTTCAATGATTCCACGATCCAATCGCGCCAGTGCCAGAGATGCTTCTGGCTGTAACGCAATTGCTGGCCCAAGCCATACCAATCCGAGTAACGCCAGATATCCATGAAATGGCGCCCCCAGCGCTCGCCGTATTGCGGCGAGGCCAGCAACCGGTCCACGACCTTCTCATAAGCCTGCGCCGAATTGTCCGCCTCAAAATCCCGCATCTCCTGCAAGCTTGGCGGCAGCCCGATCAGGTCCAGATACACGCGCCGCAACCAAAGTGATTTCTCAACGAGCCCTTGCGGTTTCACCCCTTGCTGCTGGTGTGTTGCCGCGATGAAGGCATCAATTGGGTTCTGTCTCCAATCACGCGACTTCACCTTGGGCACTGCAGGTCGAAGCGGGACCTTGAAGGCCCAATGATCTTTCGGATCAGCTTCGGGTTTCTCATCCGCCGGGGCTTTGGCTCCTTGCGCCACCCAAAGTTTGATGAGGGCAATCTGTTCGGGCTTGAGCGGCTCCCCCTCAGGCGGCATGCGTTCATCTTCCTCCTTGGCGGAAAGCCGTTCAATGAGATGACTCGCGTCCGGCTCGCCCGCCACAATGCCCGGTCCGTGCTTGCCGCCCTGCCTCAAGAACTCCGCCGTA
>CAZRGY010000328.1:0-4073 GCA_964599715.1 uncultured Verrucomicrobiota bacterium
GGAACTAAATAGCCGCCTAAAACTTCCGTTGAGGCACGGGGAGAACAGCGGGTTTGCGTTCGTATTTAGGGGCCTCGTAAACCCGGGGTTGCGCGGAGGACTGGCCGAGGTTCAATGTACCTATCTCATTCATGAGGCCGGATTTGAAAGCGGTATCACGACCGCCCATCTGGCGAGCCCCGGCATCGCGCATACTCGCAGGCTGTCCCAAAGAGCCTAGCTGCCCGTTATTGGCGGCGGAGCCGCTGCTTTGCAGATTGCCCAGGCCAAACATACCGGAAGCTCCATTGGCATTCCCGTTACCGACGCTGGTCGCCGCGCTGCCTGAGGTCAAAGGGGACAGGCCTAGCCGCTCTAAAGTGGCGGTGCGGCTTTGCTCGCCTAAAGGATTTGGGCCAGCACCCGGGGGTAACCCCATCTCACGCACTGGTGCCCCTTCGGCCCGATCAGGGCGAAACACCTGATCGTCACGGCGGTTGGCCGAGCCGAATACGATCCGGTTAGTGCTGGAGCCGCTAGTCCGCAAGCGCTGCAAAGGGTCTTCATCCTGTCTCCGGTAGAAGGGGTCTTTTTCCCTCTGGTCCAGATCGTATGGCTCATTGTCGCGGCGATCTTTCTCCCGATCATCCCGATCCCGGTCTCGGTCTTTGTCTCTGTCTTTGGATTTATCGCGGTCTTTGCCGTCTTTGCTGTTCTTGCCGTACTGGTTCCGCTTGTCTTCCGGGAGCAGCCAGTTTTTGTCCTGCTGCTTCTCTTTGGAATCGGTTAGGTCCTCTTCGGCCATCTCGGGAGGAGGGAGCATGGGAGCCAGTTCCTCAGCCTTAGAACCGCGCCCGCCCATCTTGTAGAAGTCCAGCGTCTGCAAAACGGGTTTGGCCTGTTTGATCGCTAGATTATCTTTCGGGGTATCCTTTTTGCCGGTCGAAAAGAGGATTTTCTCGCCGGCGTCAACCCAGTGCACAGTGGCGCCCACGATGAGCCCCATCGCTAGCCAGAAACTATGTGCACTACGAGATTTCACGCTTATATTCCCTAATCCATCCGCCGCCATACGTCAACCGCCCATCCGTTAATATCAGGTAACGGTCAATGGCCCGTCGAACACGGTCAGACTGATCACTTCTTCTGGTGCTACGTGAGGGCCGTGTTTCTCTCCTTTGGGTGCGAAGAACACGGTGCCGGGTTTATAGGTGATGCCTGATTCCTCCCAAGTGCCCGAAACGATGTACGCCCATTCATTCGCCTGCGGATGGGTATGCGCCGGCACGGTCACACCCGCATTAAATTTACGCAGGACCACGACTCCGCCGGTATCCGGATTCTTGTGAAGGATTTTCAGTTCGACTCCTTCGTATGGCCCCGGCTGCCATGGTTTGTCATCAGCGTTCGCGACGTATTGAAACATGATTTCTTTGATACCCTTATCCCGGCGGGAAGTCGAAACATCCTTGGAGAAGATTTCCCCTTGGTCCTTGCTGACTTCAGGAGGCGGTGGCAATTTGGTGCAAACCAGCCATGTCACGACGCTTCAGACAAATATTCTTTTTGTGGTTTCTGCTCGTTAGCGGGCTGAACACCCAAGCCCAGACCAAGGATCAATCTGCCGACCTGCTCATCGTGGGTGGTACGGAATCGGGCTGGGCTGCCGCCATCCAAGCTGCTCGGATGGGTGTCTCCAATATCGTCATTGTGAATGACATCGAATGGCTTGGTGGACAGTTCACCGCGGAATCTGTCAGTGCCGTGGATGAGAACCGTGGAATCAATAACAAAGTTCCGTTTCCCCGCTCCGGCCTCTTCAAGGAATTTTGCGACCGCATCGAAAACTTCAATCTCAAGAAATACGGTTCCAAACAGCCCGGCAATGCCTGGACGGCCTTCACGACCTTTCGTCCGGCCGAAGGAGAGAAAATCTTTCGTGAGATGCTGCAACCTTATATCGATCGCCAGCAGGTGCGCTTGATCTCTTGGGCCTACCCGGTGGCAGCGATTCTTTCGGAGGACAAGAACACGCTGCTTGGCCTTACGTTTCGTGGCAGCCGGGCAGGGGATAAGGACACGTTTACTATCCGGGCGAAGCTCACCATTGATGCCTCTGACTGGGGCGAAGCCGTGAAGCTCTCCGGTGCCGAGTATGAATATGGCCCGGACCTGAAGAGCAAATACAACGAGCCTACTGCCCCCAAGGATCGCACCGAGTATCCCATCACGGACATGAACCCCATCACGTATTGCGTGGTGATCGAGTCCACAGGCAAAGATTCCCTGATCCCCAAGCCGCCACTTTACGATGACCGTTCCTACTGGCTCACCACCAGCATGACCAAGGCGGATTACCAGACGTTGAAGTGGCCTTTCAAAGCGCATCGTCCATTCAATCCTCCCTATCTCAAAGGCGCCAAGACCTTCTATCAAGGGGAGCAAACGGTCTACACCCAGCGCCGGCTTATCGATGGTGAGGGGCTCAAGATAAACGAGCCGGATGTCATCCTGCTGAACTGGAGCATCCAGGATTATCCTTTCGATGTATTGCCGCAGCATGTGGTCGATGCGCTGGAGAAAACGGAAAAGGGGGCTTCCAAGAAGAACGTGGTGGAGATGACACGTGAGCAGCGGCAGATCATCTTTGAGGATGCGAAACGCCATTCCTTGGGAATGTTCTATCATCTGCAGACGACTGTGCATGACCGCATGGAGGATAAGTCGCATACCTTCCGCAACTTCAAGCTCACTGATGAGTTCGGCACCACAGACAAGTTACCGCCCAAGCCCTACATCCGTGAGTCCTTGCGTATGAAGGCGCTCTACATGATGCGGGAACAGGATGGCCGCTACTTCAACGGCCCGGATGAATACGCGCCCATCATGTATTATGACGGCGTGGCTCCGTGGCAGTTCGTGTATGACTTTCATCCCACGGGCCGCATGTTTCTGCCGGAAGAAGGTGCCGATGGTCCGTGGCAATGCTACCTCAAGCCCTTGCGGCATTGGGGCACCAAGAGCAAGCGCTCGCTCTTTCCCTTGCGCAGCCTTATCCCCGTGCGCGTGGATGGTCTGCTGGGAGCACAGAAGAATCTCGGTTACAGCAGTATCGTGAGCTCCGCCGTGCGGCTGCAGGATCAGTGCATCCTCATCGGCCAGGCGAGTGGGGCGACGGCGGCGGTGGCATTGAAGCGCCAGATCAAGCCGCGGGAGATCCCTTTTGATTTGGCCTTTATGTCGCAGGTCTGGGATGGCCTGTGCGCGCGGTTGGATGGTGGTGAGCCGGTCATGCTCTGGCCCTTCCGCGATCTGGAAACATCGCACCCCAATTTCATCGCCATCAACCAGCTTGCCATCCGACAAGGACTGGGCATCGTGCGCGATGAAATCGACTTCAAACCGAACGAGCCGACGACGATTGAATGGCGGGCCCAGACCTTGCGCACGAATCTTTATGACCGTTTTTTTGGCGGCAAGATATTCACGCCGACAAATGATCTGAGCCGGGCTGAGTGCGCCCAGGTGATCTGGGATATCGTCAAGGACATGCCGCATCGTGCCGTGGCCCGTTTCAGCTTTAAGGATGCGGATGGTGATGCCATCCCGGACATCGATGACGCCAATCCGTTCGATGATAAGAATGCCGCGCTACCGCGTCGTGAAGCGCCGCCTTTTACAGATGCGGCCCTCACGGAACCAGCCGTCTGGCGTGGAGTGCGCACGCGTTCCTTCAATTTCACCACGGCGGATTCTGTGCCGGTGGGAGGCTACCTTACCGATGTGGGCTTGCCGCGCACTCCGCAGCGCATGTTCGGCTGGAGCGATGACTTGGCGAAAAATAATCGCCGTCGCTATCTGGAGCGAGAATCGGAACTGGATTCATTCGTCTTCACCCGCAGCAAAGCGACGTGGGAGTGCGCCATGCCCAATGGGCGCTACCAGGTGACGATCTGCCTCGGTGATTCCGGCCATGAACAACCCGGCCAGAGTGCGACGATCGAAGGCGTGGTCGTGGCGGATAATATCAGCACCGAGAAGGGGAAGTATTTCCAAAAGACCGTGACCGTCGAAGTGAAAGACGAATGGCTGAC
>CAZRGY010000328.1:4173-5284 GCA_964599715.1 uncultured Verrucomicrobiota bacterium
CGTGTGTGGCGGCTCTCGAGGCTCATCTCTTCACCCGCGATCCACATCCGCGTCACAGTCGTGCGGATATCCAAGATGGAACCATTGGCGACAAATAAAGTCGCCTCTTTGCCTTTCTCAATGGAGCCCAGCTTGTCCGCCACGCCCAGTACCTGTGCCGGATACAGCGTGATGCTCTTCAACGCTTCTTCCTCCGGAAGTCCATAGGCGATGGCGGTGCCAGCCGTATGGGGGAGATTGCGTGCGAAGGTGGCATTGCCCGCACCCATACCTTCATTGAAGATCACTTTCACTCCTGCCTTGTGCAGCACGGTAGCCGCTTTGAACTGCACATCGTAAGTATCAGTGTCCATTGGCGGTTGATCGTTCAACCGTTCGTAGATGACGGGAATCTTGGCCTTGGCCAATGAATCCGCCACCTGCCATGCATCCCTTCCGCCGGAGATGACGATGGAATACTTGCGCTTTTCTGCCCAGGCGATGGCGGCCTTGATCTGGCGGGTCTCGTCTGCGTGAACGAAAATGGGAGCTTTGCCCTCCAGCATCGGCAGCATCGCTTCCCAAGCGGGCACCGGCAATTGCGGCTTAGCCGACTTGACCGTGTGCGCTTTGCGATAGGCCTCGGCGTCATCGAAGAATTCGTCGATCTCGCGCAGTTTTTTATCACGCGCTTTGGCCTGATCCTCGGGTGATTTCCATTTGGAACGGTCAGCGGCAAGTTCCTTCGGGCCGGTCTTCAATTCCATCTGCGGCCAGTAGAGGTGCAGGGCTGCGGGAGCCTTGATGGTCATCTCTTCCATCGTCCAGCCGCGCATCTGCATGACCCCGGAGTAACCGGCCACCACGCCACCGATCGGGGCGACATTGAAATGTGTGATGCCGTTTGCCCGCGTCACGGGCAGCAATTCCGAATCAGGATTCACGGACAGCCACGCTTTGACATCCGGGGTGTAAGCGCCCACTTCAGTGGTGTCCTGACTGGCACGCACCGCATTGATCTCGGTCAAACCTAGCGAGCTGGCTGAAAGGATGAGGCCGGGATAGAGATGCTGACCTGAGAGGTCGATCTCCTTCGCGCCTTTGGCGGAAGCGTTCTTACCTACTGCAGCAA
>CAZRGY010000329.1:0-5250 GCA_964599715.1 uncultured Verrucomicrobiota bacterium
TTGATATCCAGATTCTTCAACTGCATCACCTGCTTGCGGCTGAAGGTGAACAACTGTCGGGTCAATTTGGAGGCACGTTCGGCGGCCTGCTCTATCTCCTTGGAGGTCTCAATCGTTTGGGCAGACAGATGCCGGTCAATCAACAGCATGGAGGCATGCCCCTGGATCACCGTGAGCAGGTTGTTGAAGTCGTGGGCCATTCCGCCAGCCAATTGGCCGATGGATTCCATCTTTTGCGATCGGCGTAATTGAGCTTCCAACATCAAGCGCTGGGAGATATCGGCGGCATAGCAATGGACGACCTGATTTGCCTGGATCGGGAAATATGACCAAGAGATGGTCCGGGCTCCGTAGGGTACCTCCAGACGCCAACGGGGCAGGCCGGTCGCAAGGGATCGCTTCACGATCTCCTTGGTTTGCGCCGGGAGGATATTTACCGGTTTGGCCTGCCCCAAGGAATGCGCCATCTGTACTGCAGAATCATTAAAGCAATTCAGTTCCCCGTCAGCGGAGAAGGCGAAGACCGGGTTGGGATTGTGGCGTGGAAAGGCGGCCATTTTCTGGATGGAAAGCTCCGCTTCCTTTTGCGTGGTGATATCCCGGATCACGCCGATCATGCGCAAGGCTTTGCCTGATTCGTCACGGTCCACATCCCCTTGCTGATGTACCCAGCGCACGGCGCCATCCGGTCTCACGATGCGGTGTGCGATGTCATACGACAGTCCCTCATTCAGCGAAGCTTGGGCGGCAGCAACTACCTTGACGTGATCGTCTGGATGGAGGTGCTTGAAAAAAGTCGTGACCTTACCATCGAAGTCTTTCGGCTTCATCTGACCAGATCAATTTGCCTTCTTCCATCGGGTCAGACGCCCAACTGCCTAATTGACCAACTGCCTGCGCTTTCTGGAGGAAATACTGGCTTTCACGCAGAGCTTGTTCCGATTTTTTACGTTCTGAACTATCGGTGAAGAGGCCGAGCAAATGGAGCTGGCCTTCGTATTCAAAAGGCACGAAGCGGCAGGTGATCCAAAGAGAAGATCCGAAAGAAGTCTTAAGATGCGTCTCGATCTTTTGCGCCAAGCCAGTGGTCAAGGCGGCTTCAGCCGCAGCGAACATGCCGCTCTGTTTCCATGATTCAAGCTGGCGAAAGTTTTGCCAGGACAATTGCTCAACGGTGCCGCCAGTCATCTCAGCGATGGCCCGGTTGGCGGAGATGGCTTCGCCGCTGGCTTTATAGGTCACAATGCCGACGGGAGACGCCTGCAAAATCGTCTCGGTGAAACGAAGAGCTGCCTCAGCGCGTTCGCGATCGTTGCGAACAGCACCAACATTGGCAGGATTGCTGCCTGGAGATGGAGGGTGAGAACGCATCTTTGGCCAACACTGGGGAAATTGGTGCTGACTTAAGCGCTAACATAGGCTGAAGACGGAGAACCTCAACAGGAAAGATGCACATCAGGAAGAATCAGGGCAGCAAAAAAGATTACCCACCGAAAGACGACGAGGATGGATGCCGTTAATGGCTGCTGCTACTTCATCTTCTTCAGTGCCCGGATGGCGCTGCGGGCTTCCTCATCGTCATCAAAGGCGAGATAGGCGGCAAACTTGCGGCCAATGGTGGCCGCTGAGAAACCGCGCAGATTAAGGTTGGCTGCAGCAAGCGTTTCAGAGAGGCGTTGGCCCATACCGGTTTTATCCGTTCCCTCAACCCGGACAGCATGCAATGCCTCGGTCGGGAAGAATCCGGCCTTGTCAGCGGCACGTAACTGCTTCGTGCCTTTGAGTGGCGCAATAAAAACTACGCCGTGTCCGGGCAATTCAGGGGCGCGACGGGCAAGTATGAATTCCAAGTGGGCACCGCTGCCATTCAACGCGGCCAATTTTTCTGCCAAACCAGCAGGACGGTCTTCAATGCTGGCGGCCCAAACCGAAGTTCTTTGAACTTTAAGACTCATAAGGCGGCTCCGGGGTTTTTGTGGGTGAACATCTAAACGTTACCTCAATAACCATATTCCTGCACGAATAATTTTAGGGACTTATGTCAGGGGAATGGAACGGGATCGGATTTCCCAGCCTTCCCTTTACACTATGATGCCGGGCCTTTAGTCTGACCGTGTAGTTCGCTGACTTGGAACGGTAGATGCTGTGTCATAAACGGGCATGAAAGAGTTTCTGGAAATAGCGCTAGAAGGGAAGGAGGCGGGGGTATCCCATACCTCACTTATCGCGGCGGCGTTATTGCTTTTGCTCATCGGCTGGGGGGTGGCAACGATCGCCTTTTTCGTGGTGCGTCGGCTGGTCCAAGGATTGAATGATTTCATCATCTCGCGATTTGGCGCCCAAGGCACGGGAGGGCGGCGCTTGCAGAATACGGCGCTCAAAGTCATTCCCCGGATCGTCTATTGGTTTTTGATCGTCTTCTTCATCGCCTTGGCCACAGAAGTGCTTGGCTTGCCGGTATTCAGTTCATGGTTGTCCCGGGTGATGAGCTTTCTGCCGCAGTTCCTGACTTCGGTGCTCATTCTCTTCGGTGGATTATGGTGCGGCATCTTTTTCCGGGACATGGTCACCCGCATGGCGGCTACGGCGCGGTTGCCTTATGCTGAAGTGCTGGGACGGGTTTGTCAGTTCAGCGTGGTCATCGTCTCGATCGTGGTGGCAGTGGGGCAGTTGGGTATCAACTTGTCATTTCTCACGACCATCAGTGCGGTCTTGCTCGCCGGGCCGTTGCTGGCTGGGGCACTGGCTTTTGGGTTGGGGGCGCAGACGATGGTGCGCAATATCCTCGCCTGTCACTACACGCAAAAACTTTATCGCGTAGGCAATGTCATCGAGATCGATGGTGTGCGCGGAACGATCGTCAAAATCACTGGCACCTTCATTGTGGTCGAGACCCTTGAGGGACAAGTGGCGATACCCGCCCAAGAATTCACGGAGAAACGATCAATGCTGGTGAACAAAACGAGTGGCAAATGAGCAGCTTGGAGGACATCGGACAGTTGTTTGCGCGGCGCCATCCGCATGAGGCCGCCAGTCTTTTGGAGACGCTGGAACCGGCCAGTGCTGCCCGCTGGCTGACGGATGCCCCTCCTGATGTGGCGGCCCGTGTCGCTCGTCGGCTGGCACCAGTGCCGGGTCGTGAATGTCTTAAATCCCTCACGCCTAAAGCGCGGGCGGAGATTCTTGCGGAGTTCCCGGCTCACCTTGGCGCGGTGGTATTGCGACGGTTGCCAGAAGCAGATCGGCTCAATTCCTTGCAGCAAATGCCAAGTGACAAGCGGCGAGGCTTGGAACTGGTGTTGCATTATCCGGAAGGAACGGTTGGCGCGTTGATGGATCCCAGTTATCTGGCGCTGCCGGATGATCTGAATATCGGTGAGGCTACCAAACGCATCCAGCGGGATTCAGATGATTTTTCCTATTATGTCTATGTCATCAGTCGAAACCAGATGCTGACCGGGGTGGTAAGCATCCGCGATCTGCTGGGGCAGCCGATAGACAAGCCGGTGACTTCCGTCATGCGTGAACTGAACTTCCGGCTCTCGGCATTGACGGATTATCGTTCCGTTTTGGGGAATCCTGATCTGCGCCGTTACAACGTGCTGCCGGTGACGAGCGAAGACGGACATTATCTCGGAGCGGTGACCGAGGAGACGTTGACCGATCTGGCGGATGAAGAGGCTGAGGCTGGTCGCGAGACCGGTGGTTCAGCCGGAGCGGCTTTGGGAGAGCTTTATCGGGTGGGCTTATTCGGACTTTTGCACAGCATCGAATCTCCCGCAGGAAAGAAGACTGGCTTGGGCGACAAGGGAGGGGATCCGCTATGAGCGAACTTTCATCCATACAAGTGAGCGGGCAGCTCGTCCAAAGGTTCGTGCAGCTATTTCCCGAAGAGGCGGCGCATGAGGTGGAGCGTCTGAGCGTGGATGACGCGCTCGACATCGTCGTGCAGCTGGAATTGAGCGTGGCGGCAAATCTGCTGGAACGGCTATTGCCGGATTTCGCCTCTAGGGTGTTGGATGAATTGCCACTTGATACGGTCACCAAGCTGGTGATGCGGATGGACCCGGTGCGGGCGGCCATGGCGCTGCTGCGGCTGACTGCGGAGAAACAGCAACAGATACTGCAATCGCTGCCGGCCATGGTTTCCGAGGAGATGCGGGAGTTGATGGTCTATCCGGCGGACTCCGCCGGGGGACTGATGGACCCGCGGGTGATGGGCTTTCGCAAATCCACCCAGGCAGGGGAAGCGTTGAAATCTATCCGCGCATCGCTGCAGACCAAGATATACGATGTATATCTGGTGGATGACGAGGGCATCCTGATAGGGCATGTGTCTTTGCAAGATATCGCTTTGGCAGATCCGAAATCGGTCTTGGGCGAACTGGCTCGTAAAGTGCCGGGAAGTGTGCCGGCGGTGGAGCCAGCCGCAGAAGTGGTCCGACTCTTCGAGGAGAAGAAGCTTTCCAGTGTGCCGATCGTGGACTTCGAGGGGAAACTGCTTGGCGTGGTCCGTTACGATGTGTTGTTGAGTGCGGCTCAAGAAGAGGCGGTGGAAGACTTGCAATCCATGGTGGGTGTGAGTCCTGACGAGCGTGCGCTGTCGTCTCCCTTCTTCGCGGTGAAGAAGCGCTTGCCTTGGTTGCAGATCAATTTGGGGACGGCGTTCCTGGCCGCAGCGGTCGTAGGATTGTTCGAGGAAACCATTGCGCAAGTGACGGCACTGGCGGTCTTGCTGCCGGTGGTGGCAGGTCAATCTGGGAATACGGGGGCGCAGGCGTTGGCGGTGGCGATCCGTGGTCTTACCTTGAAGGAGATCCGGATGAGCCAATGGCTGCTACTGGTGCGCAAGGAGATGCTGGCGGGTTTCATCAACGGCATAGCGGTAGCACTGGTGACCGGTCTGGGAGTCTGGATCTGGAGCAAATCCGTGGGGCTGGTGCTCGTCATCAGCTCAGCCATGGTCATGTCCATGACTATCGCGAGTGTGTCTGGGGCGTTGGTGCCGCTTATCTTGAAGGCTTGTAAACAAGACCCGGCTCAATCTTCCTCCATCATTTTGACCACCGTGACCGATGTGATGGGGTTTTTCAGTTTCTTGGGACTAGCCAAGGTATTTATGAGCATGCTGCCGAAGGATGCGCCAAAACCGGAAGCCATGCTGGAAGCCCTACGATGGTTCGTTGGGTAGGGGGATGCGATCTAATAAGAAGCCTGCCCCCAAGATTTGAGTCTTAAGGGCAGGCGTTT
>CAZRGY010000330.1:0-5217 GCA_964599715.1 uncultured Verrucomicrobiota bacterium
CCGCTCCTCGACGGCAACGTCATCCGCGTCCTCACCCGCTTCTACGGCATCAGCGAAAACGCAAAAGAAAAGGAGACCACGAATCGTCTATGGTCCTTGGCAGAAGAATTAGTAAAGAAAGCTTCCAAAGAACCAGTCCCAAAAAATAAGGAAATCGAACTTCGACACTGCTCCGACTTCAACCAATCCCTGATGGAGCTCGGCGCCACCATCTGCACCCCTTCACAACCAGCGTGCCTCCTGTGTCCCTTGCAAAAGAACTGCATCGCCAATCGCGATTCACGCCAAGGCGAACTCCCCAATCTCGGCGAACGCACCGCCGCCACCCAACGCCGCTTCTTCGCCTACGTCATCCAACGCAAAAACGAAGTCCTCGTCCACCAGCGCCCGACTGGCGTCGTGAACGCCAGTCTCTGGGAATTCCCCAATCTCGAAGTGGAATTGCCGACCAAAGACCCGCTCAACGCCGCCCAAAAAGCCTGGAGCAAATTCTTCATCAGCACCGAACCCCTCTGCACCATCAAACATTCCATCACCCGCTACCGCATCACCCTCGAAGCCTTCCGCGCCGAAGTAAAACCCCGCGCCGATCTCCCCGCCGAACTCGGCGAATGGTATCCGCTGGAAAAACTCCACGACCTCCCCTTCACCAGCGCCCACGGCAAGATCCGCAAGAAGCTTCTCGGCTGAGACCATTCTCAAGCCATCTCAATTCCCTTTGGCTATCGGCTATTGTCGATTGGCTATCACCGCTCCATCCACCCCTCGAATCACTCCTCCGAACGCTTCTCCTCACCTACTCCATCCAGAAAAAACTCCACCTTGCCGCAATGTGGACAAGCATAGACATCAAAACTCTCCCGGTTCACAAAAAGTTCACCTAGCTCACCCAGAAACCCAAGCCGGGTTCCCTCGTGAAATCTCTTGGTCCCAAAGAAATCCAGCCGCGTAAAACAGCGTAAGCACTTCAGAGGCTTCGGCCCTTTGCCGGACAGTAATCCTCCACTTTCTGTTCCACCACAGCGCCAGCAGGAATCGAATTGATTCTCATGCTCCTCCCCGCACTTCTTACATTTCCACATACAGGAAAATCTGCCACCCCAAAAACTGATGAGCACTTACAAACCCAGCCGCCAAACGTAACCCCACTCAACCCGCCACTGACTCCCTCTCTCGATGTTGGACGTTCGATGCTTCCCCTTAACCGGCCATCTCCAGTCCGCGCATCGTGCCGGTGCTCGTCGCGAACCTGTCCGTCTCCAAGCCCATACGTTGCAGCATGGAGACGAACAGGTTCGGCAGCGGATAATTGTGCACCGTATCAAACGCCAGATGCTGCCCGTGCTTGAATCCGCCACCCGCAAAGATCACCGGCAGGTTCGTCGTCACGTGCGTGTTCGCATTGCCGAGGTTGGAACCGTACAAAATCATTGAGCGATCCAGCAGCGTCTGCCCCTGCTCCTTCACGCCCTTCATCTTGCCCCACATCTCAGCGAGCAATTTCATGTGCCACTCGTCGATGGCCTTCAACTGCGCCAGTTTCTTGGCGCTCTTGCCGTGATGCGACAGGCTGTGGTAACCGTCCGTGATATCCACGTCTTCCAAGTCGAGCACTGGTGAATTCACGCTATCCAGCAGCAAGGTCACCGCGCGCGTGGAATCTGTCTCAAACGCCAGGCGTGCCATCTCATACATCAGGCGCACCTTCTCCATGTATTCCGCCGGGCTGCCCGGGTCCAGTGGTGCTGGCGCCGTCGCCTTCGGCTTCGGCCGGTGTTCCCATTCGCGGGACATCGCCATGCGTTGTTCCAATTCACGCACGCCCGTCAGATATTGATCCAGCCGGTCACGATCACCCGCGCCAAGATCGCGTTGCAGCGATTTCGTCTGGTCCGCCACTGCGTCCATGATGCTCTCGCCCAGCTCCAGCTTGCGCACTTGCTCGGCCACCTGCTCCTTCGAGCCTTGGAGAAACAACTTCTTGTAAACACTGGAGGCGCTCTCCTCACACGGGATCAACACCCCACCGCCCGTCCAGGAAAGACTGCGTGAACCCTGGTTCACATTCACCCCCAACGTCATCGTGGGAAATCGCGTGAAATGCCCGATCCGCTCACCGACGTATTGATCCAGTGAGATTGTGTTGCGGAAACCGCCACTGCCCGGGTGCGGCGCCGCCGTGAGGAAGCAATTGTCCGCCGGATGCCCGCCATCCACGTCCGGATGCCACACCCCGCTGAATACCGTGAAATCATTGCGATGCGCCTGCAGCAGCTCCAGATAGGGGGACGCCTTGTAAGTCTTGCCCGCACCCGTCGGGAAGAAGTTCTCCGGCACCAATCCCAAGTTGTTACAGATGCCGAGCATGCGCCGTGGCGGCTGGCTCGCGGCCTTGCTCTCCGCCGCATTCAGGAACGCCGGCGTCATCGCGTCCAGCAAAGGCAAGCCCAGCAGCACGCCCGCGGACTTCAGGAATTCGCGGCGCGGCAACGCTCGTTTCGTCGAGATGAAAGAACCGAATTTGTCTGACTTGGTATTGCTCATGTGCTGCTTTCTTGTTTATGCCACATTTTGCCGGCCTCTGCCAACGCTCATTTGTTCAGGAACAGGTCGCTCTGCACGATGGCGTGCACCAATGACCTCACCCCGTAATCTCCCGCGCTCGCGCGGTCCAATATCTCTTCCACTTCCGACCGGTCGCCGAAACGGACTGCTGCCCCCGTGCTGTAAACCACCATCTGGCTGGCAAGATTCCGCGCGATCTGCCGCTCATTCTTGAGCAACAGCGTTTTCAACTCCTGGATATCCTTGAACGGCCCGCCACCCGGCAATTCCCCGCTCGCATCCACCGGCTGCGCCAGATGGAAAGTGAAGGGCTGGCCATTCTTGCCATAACCCGGCACATGGTTCTCCTTCTCGCCCAGCCCGCGATACGCCGTGCGCCACCCGCCCAGCACATCAAAGTTCTCCAGCGCAAACCCCGCCGGATCGATCTTCGTATGACAATTCATGCACCCCGCCACATTCCGATGCTTGTCCAGTTGCTCCCGGATCGTCACCGCGCCACGCGTATCCGGTTCGATGGCCGGAACACTCGGCGGCGGCGGCGGGGGCGGCTTGCCGATGATCCGCTCCATGATCCAAGCCCCGCGCAATACCGGCGAGGTCGTCGTACCGTTCGCCGTCACCTTCAACACGCTCGCCTGCGTCATCAAGCCTCCGCGCACACTGTCCCTCGGCAGAGTGACCCGCCGCAGATTGATACCCTTCACCGGCCGCAGACCGTAATGCTGCGCCAACCGCTCGTTCACCATCACGAAGTCCGACTTCACGATGTTGCGTGCGGGCAGATCCTGCTTCAGCAATTCCGCGAAGAATAACTGCGTTTCCTCCACCGCGTTCTCCACCAGTGCGTCATCCAGATAATAATCCGGATACAAAGTGGCATCCGGCGAAGTCGCCGTGGACTTGCGCAGATCCAGCCAGTAGTCGAGGAACGAATCCACGAACTGCCGCGACTTCGGGCTCCGCAGCAGCCGGTCCGTCTGCGCCTTCAACACCTCACGGTCTTGTAGCTTCCCTTGCGCCGCCAGTGAGCGCAGCTCCGTGTCCGGGGCTGTGTTCCACAAATAGTAGGAAAGCCGCGACGCGATCGCATAATCATCCAACTTGCCCGGCTTCTCTTCCAGCGTCACGAATCCCGGCGAGCACAGCACCCCCGAGTAACCCGCCACCATTGCATCCACAAACTTGCTGCCTGAATCCAATGCGTGATTGATGACCTTCAGGAAGCGCTGCACATCCACCTCTTCCACCGGTCGGCGATACGCCTGCGCCATGAAGCTCCGCAACAACCGCTCAGCATCCGCCTTCGGGTTCTTGGACTCTACCGAAACCTTGTCCTTGCCCTCGTATTTCACCGGCAGATTGCCGAACAACAGCTTCTGCGTCTTGGTCAGCTTGTCATCATAGATCGGCCCCACCACCTCCAGCCAGCGATACGCCACCCCGGGTTGCCCTTCCTTAGTCGCCAAAGGATTCTTCCACGCGGGCGGCCGTGACCGGAAGAGCCGCACCGGATCAGGCCGGACCGTCTCCCCTTTCAGCAACCACGCATCGATCTCATAGGTGTTCGGCGTGATCTGCGCATCGAACCCACCCAACTTCCGCAACAGGCGTGGCGGCGTCTCCGCATACACCTCCACTGGCTCCGAACGACGCCCCACGAAAGTGTTCGTGCGATCCGGCGTCCACCAGCGCTTCTCGCTCAATGGCGCGGCCCAGAATGTATACGCCGAGATGCGCAGCTTATAATTACCCGCCACCGGTGCCGTAAATTTGTTGAACTTGATTTCCAGCGGCTCATACGCACTGGCCACCACCCCGATCGCTTCCTGCTCCCGCACCGCCGGATTCGCCTTACCCACTGTCATCGGTGCCTTTTCCGAATAGACATCCTCCTGTGCCTTGTAGCCCAGCAGTGCGAACGTCGCCCGCTCCGGGCTGCGATTGAACTGGCTGAACTTCATTTTACCCGTCATCGAGCTTTGCTCCCGGGCATAGTACCGATTCGTCGTGGTCGGTGGGCGCATCGCCTGCGCCAACAAGACCTCGTGCAGCGCGTAATCCGCCGCTTGGAGATACCGTGCCAGTTGCACATGCGAGACATCCAGCGCCTCACCCACCTTGTTGAAGCGATGCGCCTCCCCATCCTCCGGCAACATCTCCTTCACCTGCAACCACGGTGCTCCCAGCAGATCACGCAAGGAATTCTCATACTCATACCGGTTCAGCCGCCGCCATACGGAGCGACCCAACACCGTCGCCTTGGCCTGATTCTCCGCCGTCAGGCTCTCCGCGATCGCCTTCATGAAGGCCCCTTTATCCTTGGCGGAGGGCTGATCCTTTTTCGGTGGCGGCATCTCACCCGACTCCACCGCATCATGCACCTTCACCCACGTCGCGAAAGCCTTGGGGTCATCCAGTTGAAACTTCAACGCCGTCAGGTCCAGCCCGCCTTTCTTGGTTTCGGCATCATGACAGTACGTGCAATAATTTTGGATGACCGGATTGATATCCTTCGCCACCGATGTCGGAGAGGGGGCCCCCTGCAGCACCACCGGCACCACCATCGCCCAACCAAGATATATGTACGCGCGCAAACTCATGAGTCAGTCACTCACAATATGAAACTCAAGAAAGAGTGGCAACCATTCA
>CAZRGY010000331.1:0-5216 GCA_964599715.1 uncultured Verrucomicrobiota bacterium
GGCTCGCCCATCGGCTCGAATCGCGGCATCCAGACGCGCGACCAGATCCGCATCATCATCGAGCAGGCCACGGTGCCCGTGGTGGTGGATGCCGGCATCGGCGCGCCCAGTCACGCGGCGGAAGCGATGGAACTTGGCGCGGATGCCGTGCTGGTGAATACCGCCATCGCCGTCGCCGCAGATCCGAACCGCATGGCCATCGCTTTCAAACTAGCCACCGAGGCTGGTCGCGCCGCGTATGAGATCGGGCTCGCCGCTCAACTGAACACCGCCAGTGCCACCAGTCCTTTGACCGCGTTCCTCGATTGAGATTTTGCCCATGAAAACGCTCAGCCCCAAACGTCTCCGTGAAATCCTGGCCGCCGCCGCCAAGACCCGTGTGCTGGTCATCGGCGATGTGATGCTGGACCAGTTCATCTGGGGCCGCGTGACGCGCATCTCGCCGGAAGCACCCGTGCCGGTCGTCGAGTTCGAGCGCGAGAGCTTCATGCCCGGTGGTGCCGCAAACGTGGCACGTAACCTGACCGCGCTCGGCGCGAACGCCGAACAATTCGGCACCGTAGGCAGTGATGATGCCGCGAAGGTGCTGAAGTCGCTCCTGAAATCCGATCGCGTGGAGACAAAGGGCTTGATCGGACTGCCCGGGCGCATGACCACGCGCAAGGTTCGTCTGGTGGCGCATCAGCAGCAGATCGCCCGCGTGGACCGCGAGAATCGCGGCGATATCGACGCGAAGCTGGTGAAGAAGATTTTGGCCGCGGTGGATGCGCGCCTGCCAGAGATCGATGCCATCATCGTGGGCGATTACGGCAAGGGCGTGGTGACGCAGGAGTTGCTCGATGGCTTGAAAGAGCGTTGCCGTGCGCGGGGTATCTGGCTGAGCCTGGACCCGAAGCCGACGCATCACTTGGATCTCACATCGCTCTCGCTCATCACGCCGAATCGCAAGGAAGCGTTCGAGCTCGCCGGGGTGCGCGATGGTGGCAGCCGTGGCGTGGCTCCGTTGGAGGACAAGGCGCTCATGGAGGTCACGAACAAATTGCTGACCACGTTGCAACCGGCACTGCTGCTCATCACCTTGGGTGATCACGGCATGCTGCTCTGCCAGCGTAACCACGCACCGTATCTCATCCCGACAGTGGCGCAGGAAGTTTTCGATGTATCTGGCGCGGGCGATACGGTCATCGCGTCGTTCACCTTGGCGGTGGCAGCGGGTGCTTCCCCGGTGGAGGCGGCGATATTTTCCAATCATGCTGCCGGTGTCGTCGTCGGCAAGGTCGGCACAGCGACAGTGACCCCGGCGGAGCTCACGGCGAGTTTCAAATTCAAGAAGTAACCGATGAAACGAGCTGTATTCCTGGACCGCGACGGAACGATCAACATCGAGAAGAAGTATCTCTCGAAGCCAGAACAACTGGTGCTGTTCCCCGGCACGGAAGCGGCGATGAAGCGGCTGCAGGACGCAGGCTACCTGCTCATCATCGTGACGAACCAATCGGGCATCGGGCGCGGCTATTACACGGAAGCGGACATGCACAAGGTGCACGAACGCCTGCTGGAGATGTTCGCGCCGTATGGCATCGATATCACGAAGATCTATTTCGCACCCGAATCGCCGGAAGACCCAAGCCGCGGTCGCAAGCCATCACCGGCTTTCCTGCACGATGCGCGCGATGAGTTCGGCATCGATCTCGCGCAGAGTTACATGGTCGGTGACAAGCTGATCGACCTGCAGTGCGGTTGGAATGCAGGTATCGGAAAATCCATCCTCGTGCGCACCGGTTATGGCGCGGAGTGGGAGCAGAAGGAACCCGAAGCCGTGAAGCAGGCGTGGGTGGTGGACTCCATCGTAGAAGCGGCGGAGAGGATATTGAAGGGGTGATTGATCGCATGGTGGCATCGCGAAAATTTCTGTGCTGGCTCTTGCTCGGATCGGTCTTGGTCCTCTTGCCAGCCGGTTGTTCGAGCCCGAAGCCCCAAGCGGTGAACCGGGTAGTTGGGCCACCGACCACGGAGCAATTCCAAGCGGGCGAACACGGCACGCTGGCCTTCGAATTACCCGGCGACTGGACGTACACGATCTACAAAACGAGCCCGGTGATCCCGGCCTCCTTCCAGTTGGATTCACCGGATAAGAACGCGACGGTGCGTTTCAGTGTGTCATGGGACGGCATCGACAGTCGTCCTTCCAATCCGTCCGCGGGGGAGTTGGAGCGGCTCTTGCGCAACCGGGCGGAGCGGCGCATCCGTTTGTCCGAGGAGGACAGCGTGAACGTGAAGACAATCACCACAGCGGGCGGAATCGCGCAGTTCGCCCAGTTCACCGAATCCATCTGGGTCAATGCCGAGGTGGCTCCGGGGAATTACCGTTATGCCACGGATGGCGTTTTTCGTTGTGGCAATCTCTGGGGCAGTTTCTCCATCTATTCTCAGGACAAGCTGGGCGAATCTTTTCGACCTGCCCTCGCCATTGTGCAATCCTTGCGGCAACTCGACCCAAAGCCATGAACATCGTCGGCATCTTACCTGCCCGTTACGCCTCCACCCGGTTTCCCGGCAAGCCGCTGAAACTCATCGCGGGCAAGCCGCTCATCCTGCATGTCGTCGATCAATGCCGCCGCGCGAAGACCTTGAGCGAAGTGATCGTGGCCACGGATGACGAACGCATCCGAAATGCGGTCGCACCGCATTGCCGTGTGGAGATGACCTCGGACCATCACCCGAGCGGCTCCGATCGTATCGCCGAAGTGGCGGGCCGTCTCAACTGCGATGCCGTGGTGAATGTGCAAGGCGATGAACCGCTCATCGATCCTGAGGTGATCGATATGGTCGCCTCGGCGTTGACCATGTCCGAGATGTCCACTGCCGCGACACCCATCAAGCACCTGGAAGAATACGATAATCCTAACGTGGTGAAAGTGGTGACGGACCTCTCCGGACGTGCCCTCTATTTCTCACGTCGCACGATTCCGTATCTGCGCGATGCCGCCACGAAACCTTCCGCCGAGCAGATGTCGTCGTTTCCTTTCCTGAAACATCTGGGCATCTATGGTTACATGCGCGAGACGTTGTTGAACTTGGTGCAGCATCCCGTATCCGCGCTTGAACAGGCGGAGAAGCTCGAGCAATTGCGCGCCTTGGAGAACGGTATCAGCATCCATGTGTGCCGCGTGGACTACGAGAGCATCGGCGTGGATACGCCGGAAGACGTCGCGCGAGTGGAAGCGATCTTGCGGGCGACTGGAGCCGCTTAAGATTTTCTGCCTACCGTGAAGAAGCCAGCCACCCAGCAACCAGTGGTCTCTGTCGAGAGCCTCACCATCATCCGCAATGCCCAGCGCATCTTGGATGACGTTTCGTGGCGCGTGATGCCGGGAGAGCATTGGGTCATCTTGGGCGCGAATGGTTCCGGCAAGACCTCCCTGCTCAGCTCGCTCGCTGGTTATATGCCGCCGACCAGTGGTGAGATGGCGGTGTTTGACCGCGTGTATGGCGAGGTGGATTGGCGTGAATTGCGACGGCACATCGGCCTCGTGAGTTCTTCCATCCGCCAGATGATGGCCGATACCGAGCCCGCACTGGAGACCGTGGCCAGTGGCAAGTATGCCATGATCGATTTTTGGGGACCGGTGAAGCGCGCGGACAAGGTTCAGGCCCGCAAGATCCTCCATGAGGTCGAGTGCGGCTATCTGGAGAAGCGTCCGTGGCTCTACCTGTCCCAAGGCGAACGCCAGCGCGTCCTCATTGGTCGGGCCATGATGGCTTCCCCGCGGTTGCTCATCTTGGATGAGCCTTGTGCGGGCCTCGATCCCGTGGCGCGCGAGAACTTCCTCCATTTCCTTGAGCGGCTCGCCAAATCCCCTTCTGCTCCCACGCTTGTGCTGGTGACGCATCATGTGGAGGAGATCGCTCCGGCATTCAGCCACGTGCTGATGCTGAAAGGCGGCCGAGTTCTCGCTGCCGGTCCCAAGAAACAAGTCCTGACCGCCAAACGGCTCGGCGAAGCTTTTGGCGCTCCGGTAAAACTACGGTCACGCGCCGGTGTTTATTCCCTGATGGTTCAGACGAACCGACGGGACGTCATGATCTGACCGGTCAGGAGGATTTCAGATAGGCATAGGCCGCTTGGACAGGCCATCTCGCCCCTTGCGAAGCAGGCGGCGAAGTCATAGCATGCAGAAGTCACAGGAGTACCAACATATTAAGCAACTGCATTCCGTCGATGGAGATCAAGATACAGTGCGCTTGCGGTTCACGGTTCGCCTTCGAGGTGCAGCCGGTTTACGGGCGCATGCCCGGCCCTGTCGCCTGTCCGCGTTGCGGTTGTGACCATACCGAAGCCTGTGATCGCCAGATCGCGTTGAATCTCGCCCCCCCGCCCCTCCACGATGGTCGGCGGGGACTGAAGATCCTGAATCTCCCCGGCTACAATCATCCCGAGCCAGACCCGGATGCGGATGAAGTGCTCGTCTCCATTCCGCAACCTGGCATCCAGACCCTGCCCGTGGGCGGCAAGACCAACCACACCACCGAGCTGGATATCCCCATCTTGGATAACTCCTCCGCCGCGCCTCATCTGCAAGATGCCGTGACGGCGGCCATCGCGTCCTCAAACATCCCGATCATTCCGGGCGGCGGCGCTCCCCCGGCGGCAGAGTCTTCCGGGACATCGACTCCCGCAGCGCCGGTGCCTGGCGGTTTGCGCGTACGCCAAAACAAGAAGGGCCAGACCACCGTGGTGATCGCGCCGCCGATGCCGCCGGTCGAAGACGTCACCCCCACGCTGAAGCGCAAACCGACCACGTCCAACGCTCCCGCCTATGATGATGACCCGCCGCGAGGCTTCATCGGCTGGCTCAAGGCCGGCGGCAAGGCCATCGCGGGCACTTTCATCGCCTTGCTGATCGTGCTCAAGCTCATCGGCAAGCTTAACCTGGCCAAACTGCTCGCCAAGATTGCGACGAATCGGTAACGCAAATGATAGTCAAACTTTGCTCGCGATGGTCTGCTCCGTTTGTTTTTGTGGTTGATTTGAGATCATGCGAGGCGAGTTGGTGTTGCTGGATTTGAATGACGAGGTCAAGCCATTGGCCGGACAGGCTGAGCGGTTGCTGTGGAGCGACCTGGGTGGGCGACGATGGCGACGGCTTAGGCCATTGAATATAAGTTGGCTGGTTTCGCACATCCCAGTCTTGTATTTTTTCTTCAGTGATATC
>CAZRGY010000332.1:0-1417 GCA_964599715.1 uncultured Verrucomicrobiota bacterium
AAGCCGTCGCGCACCGCACGGAACACGACGCGGTTGAGCACGACCTGCTCGGCCGTTCAGGTCTTCGGGGAAACGGGCGAGGTTTTGATAGGCCCAAGGTGTGGAGACGCCAAAGCCCGGGTGGATGAGGAACAGTCCGCGGCCTTTGAGCGTAGGGAAGGGGGACAGGGCCTGAACCTTTTCGCCGCGACCGACGGCGAGTGCGGGGCCTTTTTGCAGAAAGAACGGGACATCAGAGCCCAAGGCGGCGGCTACTTCGTAGAGGCGGTTCTCCGGCAGGCGTCCGCCGAAGAGTTCGTTCATGCCCAAGAGCGTGATGGCGGCATTCCCGCTGCCACCGCCGAGCCCGGCAGCCATGGGGATGCGCTTCTCCAGATGGATCTTCACGCCGTCGAACATCTTCGCATTCGTCAAAAATGCCGAGGCGGCGCGATGGACGAGATTGTTCGCGTCCACCGGCAGGCGATCATCACTGCAAGTGAGGATGACCCCGCGCCCGATCCGCTCAAAGGTGAGGGTGTCATGGAGCGGGATGGGGAGCATCACGGTCTCCAGTTCATGAAACCCGTCCTGGCGCTTACCAAGAATGTTCAGGATCAGGTTAATCTTGCAGTGCGATTGATAGGGCTGTGTCATCCAGTCAAAAATAAAAACGGCGCCAACAAGCAAATGTTGGCGCCGGTCATTTGAAAAGCTTTTTTAGTAATCAAAGATGTGGAAACGGCTGCCCGGAATGAACGGGGCGACGTCACCCGAGCTGAAACCGATCTGGGTATCGGTCGCGAACATGCTGTCCGAGATCAGACCTGGTTTGAAGTTCGTGGGGTAGACCGGGTTCTCGGTCATGAAGTCGATGGACCAGACTTGCTTCTTCTGGTAGGGGCCACCGACGTAGATGTCCTCTTGGCCTTTGCTGTGCTTCATGTAGAAGGCGTCGTAAGTAGGCGTAGGGAATGGGAAAGTGGCGATCTCAACGACACCCAGCACCGTGCGCGTCACACTGCGGTTTACGCCCTTGATGAAACCGGTGGTGTAGGCCTGGTCAGGTCCATACCACATGGCGGTCTGCTCCATGGAACGGCGGATATCACCTCCGCGGGTAAATTCCGTGGCATTATTGATGCCACGACCGAGTTTGCTAGAAGGGCCGGCGCAGCCGGTGGTCAAAGTGACTGCAACAGCCGCCGAAAACAACAGGGCCAATGGTTTGCGCATAGGTTTCAACGTGATTTCTAGGTGAACTTATTCAACCTAACACAAACTTGTAAAGCAGCAATTCACATACTTTTAGGAAACGGGTTGACCTGCGGCGGCAGGGTGTCGTCCTCTGGCGGGAAGAAAGGATTCCCATGCTGATTGTCCATGTCCATGTTCATGTGAAAGCGGAGTGTCTTGAGGCTTTCAAACAGGCCACGAT
>CAZRGY010000332.1:1427-5216 GCA_964599715.1 uncultured Verrucomicrobiota bacterium
TGAGAATGCCAACAACAGCGTGCAGGAGCCGGGGATCGCACGCTTTGACGTTGTGCAGCAACAGGATAACCCGGCCAAGTTCGTCCTCGTGGAGGTCTATCGAGACACTGAAGCGCCCGCCAAGCATAAGGAAACCGCCCATTACGCCAAATGGCGGGATACGGTGGCCGATATGATGGCTGAGCCCCGCACGAGTGTGAAATACAGTAATGTCTGCCCGGATGATGCCGGGTGGTGAGATAACGTTATGACGCGCTTTGAGTTTGCCACAGCCACCCGGATCGTCTTTGGGGCAGGAACTTTATCCGAAGCGGTCAAAGCCGCTCAAGGGATGGGGCGACGCGTGTTCTTGGTGACTGGCAGCCGGTTGGAGCGGGCGGAAGGGTTGGTCGGCCAATTGCGCGCAGTGGGATCGGAAGTGGTCATCGCCCAGGCAATCGGTGAGCCGACGACTGATTCTGTCCAAGCATTAACCGCCCAAGCGCGGGCCGAGAAGTGCGAGGTGGTCATCGGCCTCGGTGGCGGGAGTGTCATCGATGCCGCCAAAGCGGTGAGCGGTCTCCTGACGAATGACGGGGACTTGTTCGATTACTTGGAGGTGATCGGTAAGGCACAGCCGCTGAAACACCCCGCCGCGCCTTACATCGCCATCCCGACCACAGCAGGCACCGGCGCCGAGGTGACCCGGAATGCCGTTCTGGGTTCCAAGGAGCATCGTGTGAAAGTGAGTTTGCGGAGTCCTTTGATGCTTCCCCGCTTGGCTATCGTGGACCCGGAGTTGACGTATGATTTGCCGCCCGATGTGACGGCTTACACCGGATTGGATGCGCTCACGCAGGTGATCGAGCCCTATGTCTGCACCCGGGCGAACCCGATGACTGATGGTTGGTGCGTGGAGGGGATTCGGCGTGCGGCCAGATCATTGCACAAGGCGGTGGAGCAGGGGAGCGACACGGCTGCTCGCGAAGATATGGCGGTGACGAGTTTGTTCGGCGGACTCGCTTTGGCGAATGCTGGGCTTGGCGCCGTGCATGGTTTTGCTGCGCCCTTCGGCGGGATGTTCCCTGCGCCGCATGGAGCGGTGTGTGCGGCGTTGCTGCCGCATGTGATGGCGGCGAATATCAGAGCGTTGCGGGAACGCGAGGCGAGCAGTGTTGCGTTGGAGCGCTACGAGGTGATCGGACGCATGCTGACCGGTAAGACGCAGGCGACGGCCGAAGATGGCGTGCAGTGGGTAGCTGAGTTGGTGGCCGATTTGCAGGTGCCGAAGCTCTCCAAGTATGGCTGTAAGAAAAAGGATGTGGAAGTGGTCGTCGAGAAAGCGGCCAAGGCCAGCAGTATGAAGGCGAATCCGATTGAGTTATGTAAGGAGACGCTGGCGGAAGTGCTGGCTGCCGCTCTGTGATGCCTACCCCAAACTCGCTCTTATCCGCGCAAAGATCGACTTACCTGTCTCCACGGTCACCGGCTTCTTCGATTTCTCGCTGAGGTGCTCTACCAGGTTTTCGGGCATCTCCTTCAGGAAGGATGACGGATGACAAGGCATCGGCTGGCCATAACGTTTGCGTGTGTCGCAATGACTCATCGTGAGCGTTTCCTGCGCGCGCGTGATGGCCACATAGAAGAGCCGCCGTTCTTCATCCAGCGTGCCTTCCACCTTGCTGCGTGAATGCGGTAGCAGGCCTTCCTCCATACCCACGATGAATACATGCGGATACTCCAATCCCTTGCAGCTATGCATCGTGATAAGTGTCACGGCGTCACCTTTCACTTCCTTGTCCTCGGCGCGCTCAGTGTCCAGCGTCATCTCCTCCATGAACTCCACTAGCCGGTCTTGGGGCTTCGGTGTGCCGGTCGGCGTTGTGTCCAGTGTGGCGACCAAATCTGCGATGTTCTTTACGCGATTCTCCGCCGTCTCCGGATCTTTCTCCGATTTGCGCAAGTCATCCAGATAACCTGTCTCCGTCAGAAAACCGTTCGCCCAATTGCTCAACGACAGTGTGTCCTCGGATTCCAAAGGCGCGCGGATCGTGTCGATGAACTTCAGGAACTCCAAGATGCTCTCCTTGATGCGCGTGAGAAACGAATCCTGCACATCGGTGTGGCGCATCGCCGCATACACGGAGCAATTCCGCTCGTGACTCATCTCCAGCAAGCGCTGCATCGTCGTATCGCTCAAGCCGCGCGCCGGCGTGTTCGCGATGCGCAAGAGGCTGATGTCATCGTGCGGATTGATGAACGTCTTGATGTACGCCATGAAATCCTTGATCTCACGCCGGTCAAAAAAGCTCTGCCCGCCGATGAGATGATACCGCACACCCGATTTGCGCAAGGCTGTCTCGATGGGGCGTGATTGCAGGTTCGTGCGGAACAAAATGGCGTGATGAACCCACGGGATCTGCCGCGTCATGCGGTTGAACTCGATCTGGTTCACGATCTCCCGCGCCTCATCCTCATCGTTGGGATACTTGGCGATGGTGATCTTCTCGCCCTGTCCCTTCTCGGACCAGAGCTGCTTGCCGCGCCGTTGCACGTTGTTCTTGATGACCGCATTCGCGGCATCGAGAATCGTATTCGTGGAGCGGTAATTCTGCTCCAGCTTGATCACCTTCACCTCGGGGAAGTGCTGCTCCAAGTTCAGTAGATTCGCGACTTCCGCTCCGCGCCAGCCGTAGATGCTCTGGTCATCATCACCCACCACGCAAAAGTTCCGGTGCTCTTTCGTCAAGTGATGCACGAGCTGGAACTGCACGGCGTTCGTGTCCTGATACTCGTCCACCATCACATACTTGTATTTCGCGCGACAGGCCTCCAGCGCGTCCGGATGCTCCTCGAAGAGTTGGAGCACCAGCAGAATGAGATCATCGAAATCCACCGCATTGCACGCCTTCAAGGCTGTGTCGTATTGCCGCCGCACATGCAGGGCGAGGGCGCGCACGCTTTCATCTGCGAACAGAGTGGAATCCACGCCGCCGTTCTTGAACCGGCTGAGCATCGAGAGAATCGCCCGCGGATCGGACTTCTCGCCCTTGGAGGAGAGCCGGCTCATGATCTTCTTGATCACGCCGATCTGTTCGCTCTCGCTGTAGATCACGAAGGTCTTCTTGTAGCCGAGCTTCTCGATGTGCTGCCTCAGGATGCGCACACAGAGGGAGTGGAACGTGCAGATGGTCGGGCGCGGCGTCTTTTCCTCGCCTTTGCGGGCGCGCTGGGTCGGGACCAATTGATTCACGCGTTCCTGCATCTCCCGCGCCGCCTTGTTCGTGAAGGTTACCGCCAGGATGTTCCCGGGATTCACTCCGCGATCGATCATGCTCGCGATCCGCACCGTGATGACCCGCGTCTTACCCGTACCCGCCCCGGCCAGGATCAGCACCGGACCATGGATGGTGCGGACCGCTTCTCGTTGCTGAGGGTTAAGTGAACCAATATCGAACATCGCGCGCGGCAGTGTAGGAGCGAGACCCACGAAGGCAAGCGAAGGGTTTCCTGTCTGCCAAGAAACTCCGTAGACCATCGTATTCGGTCTGTTGGCATCGCTGGTGCCACTGCCTGAAAGTGCCCGCCAAATCACTTTTTTTACGCCATGCAGTCGCTTGTGGCTGCTGAATCCGCTTCCCTTCGGCACTTTTTTTGCCCAAGGTGCGGAATGAGTTTTACAGAGCTGGGTCTGTCCAGCGCGGTGATGGAAGGCGTCAAGGCCATGGGTTATGTCGAACCGACCCCCATTCAGTTGTGCGCCATTCCCTTGATTTTGGCCGGTAAAGACGTGATTGGCAGTGCCCAGAC
>CAZRGY010000333.1:0-5204 GCA_964599715.1 uncultured Verrucomicrobiota bacterium
CAGTTTACCTGCCTTTTCCTCCTTTGCCGCCAACCCCATCCCTGCCGAATACCACGTCGGCGGCTTCGCAGCAGGTGTCCAAGCCTATAGCTTCAACCGCTTCACCCTGTTCGAGGCCATCGAGAAGACCGAGCAGACCGGCGGCAAGGTTATTGAGCTGTATCCCAAGCATAAGCTTAGCAAAGAGATGCCCGATGCCTTCTGTAACCATGATGCCCCGGATGAGATCCTCAATCTGGTGAAGGAGAAGCTCAAGAAGCACGGCATCAAGGTGGTGAACTACGGCGTGGTGCCCATCCCCAATGATGAGGCCGGTGCCCGCAAGGTTTTCGAGTTCGCTAAGAAGATGGGCCTCTACGCCATCACCACGGAATCCGACGGCTCCATCGACATGATCGAGAAGATGGTGAAGGAATACGACATCAAGGTGGGATTCCATCAACACGCCAAGCGCTTCAAGAAGGGCCCGGATGGTAAACAGGTGGAGAACACTGATTACAAGATCTGGAACCCCGAATACGTCCTGAACCTCGTGAAGAACCGGGACAAGCGCATCGGGGCCGCCGCCGATGTCGGCCACTGGCAGACTTCCGGCCTCAAAGCCATCGACGCCATCAAGCTCCTCGAAGGCCGCATCATCAGCCTGCACATGAAGGACCGTGGTGCCCTCGGACCGAGCAACCATGACATGATCTTCGGCACCGGCATCACCGGCATCGGCGACATGCTCGCCGAACTCCGCCGCCAGAAGTTCGACGGCAACATCTCCATCGAGTACGAGTACAACTGGGAAAACTCCGTGCCCGACATCGCCCAATGCATCGGCTACGTCCGTGGCTGGGGTGCGGCGAACGGGAAGTAACTTAGTGGGACAGGCGCCACCGCCTGTCAGTCTCCCAAATCAATAACGAACCAGGCGACCTTCAGGTCGCCTGTTACTTTTCCAAAATCTGCGCCATTCCTTGTTCAATCCGT
Organism: uncultured Verrucomicrobiota bacterium; assembly: GCA_964599715.1. Classification (GTDB taxonomy): domain Bacteria; phylum Verrucomicrobiota; class Verrucomicrobiia; order Limisphaerales; family JAEYXS01; genus JAEYXS01. The sequence goes on from CAZRGY010000333.1 coordinate 976, forward strand.
GGCTAAACCCCTTTTCATCATTCTCACTTCTTAACTCTTCATTCGTACCTTTGATGTTCCACGATCAACAAAGTCCGCTCCCCGTTCGGCCATTCCAGCAACGCCGAAGGCACATCCCCCAGCAATTCTAACAACTCATCATCATTGATAATCTTCACCTCCGCTAACACGGGCTTCTCTTTTTTTACCACCACCGGGACTGCCACAGGCACAACCACTTCCACCCGTTGCTCTGGCACTTGGCGATCCAACTGCCCCTGCATCCATACCGCCAATCCCAACACCAGCACCAGCATCGTCCCCATCACCCGTCGCTGACCACGTCTGGCCCGCTCCTCCCGCACCATCCCCAGCACCTCTGGGCAACTCGGCCCGCCCTTGGCATTCGCCTCCGGCAGGACTTCATCCAGCAATTGCCTTAAATCATCCGGTTTCATAAATTCTTAAGCTCCTCCGCGATCATCTCGCGCAAACGTTGCCGCAACCGCGCCAGCCTCCCCTCCACCGCCCGCTCGCTTAATCCACACCGTTCCCCCATCTGCACCAACGTCTCCCCGTTAAAATAACGCCCCTCGATCAATGTCCTCTCCTCCGCACTCAGCCTGTCCAATGCAGATTCCAAAGCCGCAAGCAACGTCATCTCCGCATCTGTATCCTCCTCACTGTTCCGCCCGCACCAATCCAAGAATCGCTCCAACGCCACGCGATACCTGCCCCCTTTGCGTCGCAGATCCACCGCTGCATGACGCGCCGCGCACGCCAGCCAGTTCCAGAGCGCCTGTTCCTGCTCCATCCGCCGCACATGCTTCACCAAACGCAACCAGACCGCCTGGGCGATCTCATGCGCGAACGCCTCATCCCCCGCCGTCAGCGCAAAACAATACCGGCTCAGGCGTCCACTCCACTCCCGATGCAACCAGGCAAACGCCTCCTCATCCCCCGCCCGCAACCGCGCTGTCAGATGCCCCGTAGCTGCAAAAGCGAAGCTCCCGCTGGCAGATGCCACCGGGAGGGAGGTTGGCTTCGCTTCATCCATGGCGAACCGGTAAATCGTCGTTGTCGGGTTCGTGGCCACTTCAGTTCATCAAGCTCATCATGGGTTCGGTTTGGAGTTAGCTGTATCCACTTTGGCATTCTCCCGCAACGCATCGATCAACTGGCCCACCAGTTCCTGCGCTGCTTCCGGTGCCTTCACCACTAGCACTTTCGTGCCCTCATGATAATTGACCTGCACACTCTTCTGATCAATCTCCTCACCTTGTACGGTCAAGTTGATGGTTTCCTGGATACGAAGCAGCTTGACCGCCTTTTCTTCCTCGGTGCCTGCGATGATTCCCCCCATCGCATATACCCGGGTGATAGAACGGCCCATCATCATTCGCCTCACCGCTTCCATTTCCCGTTTCAATTCCACGATCCGGGGATGCTCATCACTATGCGTTTGTTGCAAGCGCAGCAACTGCTCCTGCATATCCTTGAGAATGCCACTGGTAGTCGTGCGCGCGGTCGAAGTCACTGTGGTCACCTTGGTGTTTCCCGACAAACCCGGTAATGCCTTGGCGGGGACACTGGCTGGGCTGGGCGCGTATGGATTCCCGGAACCGACGCCCCTGACCAACCCCACCCCTCCTCCGCCTGCCGAGCCATACATGGAGGCACCACCCCCCGCCAACGGGTCAAAAATAGATGCACCACCACCGGCCAACGGGTCAAAGCCCATACCCCCACCCGCTGAACTCACCCGGCCCATACCTTGCTCCATCCGCACGACTTTGTAACCGATCACCGGAAATACACCTGAAGGATACGCTTTAGTACTTTCAATCTTTTCCAGCTTGCAACCGGCTGCCGCTGCTGCCAGCGATAAAGCATCGATAGGCTCCACATTGGAAAGCCGCAAAATCGTAGGCACCGGCAATTCCGCCGTGCCGGGTGACCAGATCAAGTTCCACCTCGGGAAACCGTTTTTGTCATTAGCTTTCTCTGGATTCTCCTGCCTGTTATAAGCTTCCAACTGTTCCACCACATTGGTCAGCGCGCCCGGTTGGAGCGTTATATCGCGCCTGTTCATCAGCCCCGGAACAGGGGCAACATTCGTATCGACTTGAGCCGTCACAATCGTGACCGCACTCACGGCTAGCAGAAAGATTAGCGAAAGTATCTTCATATATCAGGTGCAACGGGTTGGTTCGATCCCGCTTTTACATGTAATACGACGGCCACCTCCAAAACCCACGTTCTTCTCCGATGAAAAGAGGTTTCAGCCATTCCCATCTGCGCATGAGCCATCACTCCGTCTCACTTGCAATTCGCTTTCTCGTCCTTCAGCGTGAAGCCCTCGAAAACCCATTCGTAAACGGGCGGCTTCGTCTTATCCTTCTGAGGCTTGGCTTTGATGGCCAGTTTCACCCGGAGCGTCGTCTGACGCTTCGAATCCAGCTTACCCGTGATACGACGGTCCAATCCGCTGACCGTCACCTTGGGTGGCAAATCCCCGCCGATCACCGAGGTATCCACCGTCAAGGTGCCGGTGACACGATACTCATAGGTCGTCCCCGCATCGGAGCAGTTCTGGATCTTCGATTTGGGGACGGGAATCTGGAACACCTTGTCTGCCGTCTTCTTGCCGATCTTGAGCGAAAGATCATGGAACACCTTGGGCGCAGAATCAGCCCCTTGCGCGGGAGTCAATGTCACCAGTAATAAGGCTAGGGCGAAAGCAAAGGATGTTTTCATAGTTTGCTGGGTGCTCAGGGTTGGCCAGGTAAAGGTTCTTTGGCCAGCACCACACGGAATCCACGGTCATCGCTCCAATGATCCAGATCCCCGTGGGCGCGATAACTGGACCAGCTATAGGGATGACCGGAGCGATTCCACGAACAGCCACGAATCAGGCGGCGATCTGTGGCTTTGGCGTCCAATTGCCCCTCACACCACTGCGATACATTGCCGGACATGTCATAAAGTCCAAAGGCGTTCGGTGGGAAGCTCCCCACTGGGGAGGTTTTCTCAAAATCATCGACCATCCACTCCGCGAGGTAATTGCCGAAGTTCTTCGGCGGCCGTTTGTCCTCCCCCCAAGGGTAGAGTTTCACGGACCACATCTTGTCGCTTAGCGTGGCCCCCTGCTCCTTGTCCGCGATGCCGACCGCCACACTCCATTCCTCATCCGTCGGCAGGCGGTAATAGGAGCCTTCCGGTATCTTGCCGGCTTTACGCTCGTGCTCAGTCAGCCAGGCGCAAAAGGCTTTGGCATCCTTCCAAGACACATTGACGACCGGGTGCGCGGGACCGAGGGCAGGGTCGGCCCACTTGCGATCTATGTTTTGGGCCTTGGTGTAAGCTTCGAAGTCTTGGGCGCGCGTCGGCCAGATGCAGAACTGCACCTTGGTGCCCGGCACGGCGACAAACTTCATACCCAAGGTGTTTTCCGTGGTCGTGGAAGCGGCCCTTTCCGCAGCAAGGGAAGGCTGTTCCGAGGCCAGCAGCAAACTGGTGGCTAAAACACACGCAAGCCGTGTCACCAAGGAGTTCACAAACCGGATATTAATAATCGTCGGTTTCCGCACAACAGGTAAATGTGCGCAAATGCTCTACCGCTGCTCCGTTCTCCAGCTCGTACAGCAGGCAAGCAGAAGCGCGGTGACCATCCGGCCACCGGGCCACCTTCCAAACGGCAACCTTGCCTGACTGCCTATGGCTTGTCCCCCACAAGTTCAAAAGAGCCAGCGAACACTTCACCCGCCGAATTGGTTACGGAGAACATTTGGATGGGCTGCCCCAAACGCACCTCCAGCGGACCACGGGTGACCACCTGATTTATCTGCCGGGCCGCTTCATCCATCAGCTGACTTATCTCATTTTGCCCCTCCGAATCCACCGTGCGACCAGCGACATTCTTACCACCCCCGCGCAGAAACCAAGTAAGCCCTCCATTGGAACCAAACCGTGTCCAATTCAGATTACTATGAGCCTCGCCCTTCAGGCCCTTGGGAAATTGGCCCCGGGCTACCAGTTGGCAACCTTCTGGAACCACGCTCGAATTAAAGAGGGCCGAGACAAAACCCGGAAACCCCTTGGCTTTACCGAACGCCAACTTGGCACCATCCTCACGGTGAGTGACGCGTTTGAAATCCACTTCACCATATACCTGCATCCCTTTCGCATTGATCACCGTGAACACCCGCGTCGCTTGACCTGGCGTCAAAACGAGGTTGTTGCTCGCCCAG
>CAZRGY010000334.1:0-5190 GCA_964599715.1 uncultured Verrucomicrobiota bacterium
CCATAGTTCGCCGCCGACCTTAGCGGGAACACCCGGCGGAGTTGCGCAAGATTGCCGAAGCGACACTGCATAGCTTCGAGGCTCCGCTCGCTCCATCGTTAGCGCTCACCACAATGAACCCACCCGTGCTTACCAGAAGTGACCCACTCAGCCGAAGGGAGGATGGGTTTCCTTTCCAAGGAGAGAGGTTTGGTTCCGAGGAGAGAGTTTCCGAGGAGGCGAGTTGGAGAGGGATAGGAAGATCAGTGGGTGAGCTGACGGGGCAGATCGTTCCAGTCTTTGGCAGGAGGACGCAGTCGGCGGATGGAGGGATGAAGGTCGCGCATGCGCTGAGCCATGGCGTCGCCGGTGGGATCGGCGTCAAAGCCGCAGAAGATGGGATGACCTTGGGCGAGGAGCGCGCCCAGCCAAGCCGGATCGGGCCTGGCGCCCGAGGTGGAGAGACAGCGATAGGCGGGATAAAGGGCGTGGCAACTGATGGCATCGATGGCCGATTCGCATAGGACGATGGCGTCGCAAGGAGTTGAAGGAAGAGAAAAGAACCCGCGATCTTTGCGGGATCCGGGAGCCATGCCGCGCCAGGTCAAAGTCGTGGTGCCGCGCAACTCAGCTCCCACTGGGACGGTGTCGGGGTCCACGAGCAGGAACACTGCGTTGGCCCGGGCGTCGGCGTAAATGATTTCCGATTGAACGAGCGGTGAGAGCAATGCCTTGGGAAGTTTTCGTTCCTCGACCAAGTAACGTTCGACGCGTGGCCAGTTTTCCGCTGCGAGCGCGGGAAGCGTCAAGGGCTGTAGCCGGGACGTCGACTCGGGCTGAGGTGAAGTGAGCCCGGCAAAGCGACCTTCCAACCATTCGAGTGCCTGGCCAAAGCCGACCTGCCTGAGGTGCATGACCAGATCGATGGCGCCGCCACCCCCGACCCCCTGGTTCCAGTTCATGAACTTCGGTCCGGTCACCGTCAGGATCCCCTGCGCGGTGCGCCACTTGACCGGGTCGTGGGGATCGGGAGTGGCTTCCAACTGTCCCAGAACCATGGGCAGCGGCAGGGCGCGCAGCCGGTCAGCTCGTGCGCGCCAGTTCACGGCTCGGCGGGCATCCTGGTGCGCAGGGTGACGCACTCCTTCATGTTGAAGAGGTGGCTGGATTCGGTGAGGCGGTCGATCAAGGCGGCGGTGAGGTGGGGATTCTTCAGGAACGAGGCCCACTCGCTAAAGCCCAGGTTGGAGGTGATGAGGGTGGAGCGATGCTTGTGGCGCTTTTGCAGGAGAGTGAAGAAGAGCCCGACCTGCGCGGGCTCGGCCTCGACGTAGCCGATCTCGTCGATGAGGAGCACCTCATATTGAAGATACCGGCGGATGACCCGCCCTTGGGAGCGGTCGGCCTGGGAACGGTGCAGTTCATAAAGCAGATCGGCGAAGAGGACGTAGCGCCCGCGAGCCCCCTGATGAATGGCCTGAATGAGGAAGCTCGTCGCCAGGCCGGTCTTGCCACAGCCGGTGCCGCCCATCCAGATGATGTTCTGCTTGTCCCGGACAAAGGCCAGGGAGTCGTAGAGGGCCATGATCTTCTTCTTGCTGAGCTTGGGCTGCCGTTCGAAGGGGAAGGTGTCCATCACCCAACGTTCCGGGATTTTGGCGTGCTGGAGGCGCTGCTGGCGTGCGTGATCACACTTCAAACGGTATTCCTCCTCGACGACGCGGGTCAGGAGCCGGGTGTGGGAGAGGTTGGATTGAGCGGCGGCTTTCAAGTGTTCATCCCAGCGGGCCAAAAGGCCGGGCAGGCGGAGGAACTTGAGCTGCTCGGCCAGGGTGTCATTCATCATAACGGGAGAGGTCGGGAGTGTCGGTGAGGGAGCCTTCTTGATAGGTGGGACGTTTTTCCAGTTCTGGATCGACGAGGGGATCGGGCAGCGCGGTGTCGTCCAACTGCAAGAGCGCGATGCGTTCCAGGGTCTCCAGGCTGGTGATCTGGTAGCGATGGGCCCGCTCGATGGTGCGCAAGAACAACGTCGTGCTCCAGCGCTGACGCCACGCCCAGAGCCGGCGCAGGAACTGGTGACGCAACAGGCCCGGGGTGCCGAGGATGAAGTCCACGTAGGCGCCGACCAGGGGATCGATGGCGCGCAGGCGTTTTTCCTCCTCCTGGCTGGACTGTTTGCGATTGCGGGGCCGATAGCGCGGCGCTTTCTCTCCGGGCAAGCCAAAGGGTTGATTGCTCACGCCCCACGGCGGCAGAGGATATTCGATCAAGCGGCGGCGGTCCTGACAGAGGACCAGATGATGGAGGTAGCGCAGGACCTGGATTTTTCCCCGGCCGGTGCCGGGCACTTCGTAGTAGTTGCCCTCGAGGGCGACGTAGCCGTATTCGTCGACCGACCGTTCGAGCAGTAGATAGGGCGCGGGCAGATGCCGTGGCAGTGGAGTCAAAAACGTTCGTTCGTGCTCGAAGGCCTGGGCGGGAATGAGGCCCGCCTTGCCTTGAGGCCGCTGCTCCAGGCGCACCGTGGACCACTCCAGGGCCTGGCGGTTGAGATCTTCCAGGTTTTGGAAGGTGCGTCCCGGGACGAAGTTGGTTTCGACTGTCAGGAAGCTGCGCTCCTCGCCCGCTTTTCGGTCGGGATGTCCCGGGGCATGGCAGCGGATGACAAACCCGTAGGCTTTGGCGAAGGCTTCCATCTCCGGAACGATCACCGCGTTGGAGCCCAGGCCGCGCAGACGCGCCAGATTGGTGTTGTCGATGACACAGATCCGGGGCGCGTAGCCCCAGTGGGTCAGGCCGAGATGGAAGAAGCACTTCAGGTGGAAGCGGTCAAAGACCGGGTAGAACTGGAGATACCGGCGTTTGGAGTAGCGCAGGTAAAGCAGGCTGGCCTGCAGGCGCAGCCACGCGGGCCCGACCCGCAAGGTGAAGGGACTGGTGTCGTGTTGCATCTCGGCTCCGGGTTGATCGGGCACCCGCTCGCAGCGCTGGTTCTGCGGCGTGCCGATGCCCAAGTCGCGCAGATACCGGGTCAGGGTGGAATATTTGATGGCGATCCCGTGCTCCTCCCGGAGCTTTTCCGCCATCCGCTGGGCGTAGCCGTCGCACTCCCGGTGCAGCTGCCGCAACAGATCCGGATCGATGGTTTGAGCCGGGGGACGATCGACTTGAGGCATTTGCCCGGCCTGGGCGATAATCCGCCGCACGGCGTTGCGGCTGAGTTGGAGTCGGCGGGAGATCTCCCGAATGGGCATCCCCTCCTGATGGAGGAGGAACACCGCCTTACGTTTGTCCGCTGTGATCATGGATTTGTTTGAGGGTTTTGGTGAAGGCCGGCAGCCGGCTTAAGAGGCCGGCGCACAGCAAATGGGCTTGAGCGCGGTAGGGACGACTGGAGAGTCGCGGATCCTGGCTCTTGGCCACGACGCGGAGCAGGACTTTTTGGGTTTGCTCCAGGTCCGCCAGAAAGAGGCGCTCGAACTCGCTGCAGCCGTTGGGATCGTCCGGGAGATCCTTGAGCTGTTGCAGGGGCAGGGTCAGATGGCCTTTGCGGATCTCCTCCCGGAAGGACTCCGGGCCACGGAAAAAGCCGTGGGCCAACTGTTCGATCTGGCGTGCACTGAGTTTTTTGCCACGCAGGGCGGTGACGAACTCATCGACGGCGGGCGCGCCGTTTAGACGTCTAAACGGGCGCAGGGTGTAGAGGTAGGAGTAGACGGGGAAGGAGCCATCGAAGAGCGCTGTCCGGACCACCGAACTCAACTCCGCCAAAACTCCCAGGCGCAGGCTCACCCAGGCTTTGCTGCGGGAAAGTTGCTGGGCGATCTCGGCCACGCTCAGACCGCGTCCGGCTTTGAGTTCATCCAGGAATCGAGCCTGCTCGATCAACGAGAGCGAGTGGTCATTGGCCAGGCGCAACAGACACACGATGCCCGCGGCTTCATCGGCGGCCAGCGAGACAAAGGGCCCGGTGTGGATGTGGAGCTTGCGGGCGCAGCGCAGGCGCTTGAAGCCATTGAGCAGGATCCGCGTGGAGGACAGCTCGACGCCCTGCAGCGGCTCCTGGATCCCGCTTTGGGCCAGCGCCGCCAAAAGCCGTCCTTCGGCCGCGGGCGATTTGAGCCGGCAGCCCTCGTAGCGAAGGTCCAATTGGGCAAGCTCCACCATCGCGGCGGCGCCAAAGCGACTCTCAGGGTGGCTGTTCATTTAACCAGGCCACACTTTGATCAATGCGCCGTGTCCGCACCATGCGGTGTTGTCTCACCGTGCGTTGAAGCATCGCCACGACCTCCGAAAGCAGAACCCGGCGCCCTTCAATCACCCCAACCAGCACGCGCACATAATCAAGAATCGGGCACGACCACGGCAGCGGAGGCGACTCGGAAGATGGAGTCGCCGGCAGGGTCTTGCGCCGCCGCGCATTGAGCTCGCGCTTCTTGGCTTGGCCCTCCGGTTGCCGGTAGTAATCGACGCTGCGACGAGTCGACTGGCTCTGGCGATGAGCCTGGCGACATCCAAAGGGACAGCCCAGGTCCTTGCGCCCGGCATTGCGGACGTCCGTCAGAAAAAAGATCCCGCAGTGCCGGCATCGCGCCAGGCACTTTCTCAGCCAGGGTTTGAGCCGCAACACCGATCGCAGCACCACGTAATACGACAACACCAGAGGGGCGACCACCGCGTCGCGATACCACCTCGGGTCGAATCGGAAACACGCCGCGATCTCAGTTGCAAAAAACCCAGGCTCTCACTATGAACACTGAACTTACTTAAGCGCCCCTTGTCCTACTGGAACGGCTCTCCGCCGTCGAGGTGGGGCAAGGGTTTTCTCTTTTACCCGCCGACCTCCTTGGAAAGAAAATCCATCCGCGTTTCAACAAGATGGGTCACTTCTCGTGAGCACTGCCGGGTCCATTTCCGTGAGCGCTAACGCGAGTTCGGTGGGCACCAAGGCGGCAGGACACTCATACAAAGGCTTTTCGTCCAGCGCCCTCGGCGTTAGGATCGGATTGTGCCTCCATCACCTGATAACCCTGTCCTCACTGGAGCCGGAAGAGCTGTGTTCGCGACGACGCATTGGAGTGTCGTCCTCGCTGCTGGAAACGCCTCATCCCCGAAAGCAGAAGCAGCTTTGGAAGGGTTATGCCGCGTTTACTGGTATCCGCTTTATGCTTACGTTCGCCGAAAAGGTTATGCCGTTGACGTTGCCCA
>CAZRGY010000335.1:0-5181 GCA_964599715.1 uncultured Verrucomicrobiota bacterium
CCAGCCGAGCAGGGATTCCTCGATGAGGATCTCGCTGACCGGGGAGAGGTCCATGCCGCGCTTGGCCATCTCTTCAAATTCGTCGCGGTTATACGCGATACCGCCGCCGGTGCCGCCGAGCGTGAACGCCGGCCGGATGATGAGCGGGAAGCGACCGATCTTTTCCGCCACCTCCCACGCTTCTTGCATGTTGTGCGAGGTACCAGAGATCGGCACATCCAGACCGATCTCGAGCATGAGGTCTTTGAAAATTTGGCGGTCTTCGCCCTTCGTGATGGCCTCGGGCTTCGCCCCGATCATCTCGATGCCATGCTTTTCCAGCACCCCACTGCGATGCAGGCTCATGGCCGTGTTCAGTGCCGTCTGGCCGCCGAGCGTGGGGAGCAGCACCAACTGACCCGTCGCACCCATGCACTTCAGCTCTTCCAGCTCGCGCACGATGATCTTCTCAACCGCTTCCGGCGTAATGGGTTCGATATACGTACGATCCGCGAACTCAGGGTCCGTCATGATCGTGGCGGGGTTCGAATTCACGAGGATGACGCGGTAGCCTTCCTCGCGCAGGGCCTTGCAGGCCTGGGTGCCGGAGTAGTCGAACTCGCAAGCCTGGCCGATGATGATCGGGCCGGCGCCGATGATGAGAACCGAATGGATGTCTGTGCGCTTTGGCATGTTGCAAAAAATCTCTCGTCCTGACAACGCCGCCTGGCCCGTCCTACGGGTTGCGCCGACAAGTCAAAACGCCCCGGATGAAACACGGAATCGCCAAAAATGGGAAGGAGAAGTTTTCCCCAAGGCAGGATTGTCACAAAGACCGCGGCCTCACCAGCACCCCGGGATAGAAGCCAGTGCACCCTTTCCGGGCAATCTTCAATTGGGCCAGAGAAAGATGATGGCCAGTCCGCCGATAAAAGCCCCCCCGAAGAGCATCGCGATGCGTCCCAGTAACGCGCGATTCGCCAGCACGGCCACGACGCCGGTTTTGAACACCAGATTTGCCAATGACGCCGTGATCACCAATCGCCAGCCAGTCTGGCCATCCAGCTTGTCGGCCTGCACCAGTTGCGCCACGGAGAGCGTGATAGCGTCCATGTCTGTCAGTCCGGAAAGGATTGCCACGGCATAAAGGCCGCTTTGACCTAAATGTTCCTTGGCCGCGGCGACTGCCAGCAGGACCACGCCATACAACGCACCAAAGACCAAAGCCGCCTTAAGCTCAGAAGGGTTGCTTTGCTTGGGCATCGCTGTTGATTCACCTCGGCCCATCACCCAAGCCACTGCAGCTAACACCAGCGTCACCCCCAGCATCGCTCCCAAGGGCCCACCAGCCTGACGAAAGAAATGGGGAGCCGTGCTACTGACCAGCAGAAGCACCCGCACGAATACGATCGCGGAAGCCATCATGATGACCACTGCGGCCAGTGCGGCGGTCTTGGGACTTTCCTTGGTCCGCCGCGAATAGCTCACCGTCGTAGCGGTGCTGGAGATGAGGCCACCCAAGATACCTCCCGCCAATGTGCCGGCTTTGTCTCCAAAAAACTTGTAGATGATATACCCGGTCAGGCTGATGCCGACGATGAGCACCACCATCAGCCAAAGCTTGAACGGGTTCAGCACCTGGAATGGGCCATAATACTCATTCGGCAACAAAGGCAGGATGAGCATGGTGATGACCACGAACTGCATGATGGCCTTGAAGTCCTCATCGCCCAACTTGCCGGCAAAGGTCTGCATCTGCGGCTTCAAGTGCAGGAGCACCGCCACGATGCCGCCCAAGATGATCGCCACCGTAGTGGAACCCACCACGAGATACGCCCCCACGCCATACATCACCAGCATGGCCGCCTCGGTGGTGAGCCCGGTATCCGGATGCGGTGATTTTAATTCGGCCAGATTGCCGACCACGATCATCGCTCCTAGGGCGACAAACCCCATGGCCACCGTCCACCCGCCGAAGTCCTTGGCCAAGATAGCGCATAAGGCCCCAGCTAGGGTGATGAGCGGAAACGTGCGGAAACCGGCGAGCACCGCATTGGTGCGCTCCCGCTGCAAGCCCACCAGCAATCCCAAACCCAAGGCGAGCGCCAGCGGCTTGAGCGTGATGAGTAATTCATTCATGGGTTACCAAGCGATCAACCCGAGAGATCAAGATGCTATTTCCCCTTCAACTGCGCTGCCTGCCAGCCCTTCTTCCATTGCTCAGTCAATTCGGCGACGAGCTTGGCGTTCTTGGGATCGTTGGCGATGTTCACCGTCTCCATCGGGTCGGTCTTGTGATCGTAGAGTTCCACGGCATCCACCTTGGAGTGATCCCTCTTCTCAACCCAGCGCGTCAAGCGGTAGCGATCCGTACGCATGGTGTAGCCCATAAGCGATTTGCCGGAAGCACCGCGCGGATACTGGCTGAAAGCCGCTTCTTTCCAGGGTTGATTCGGGTTCTTGATGAGCGGCGCAAAACTCGTTCCTTCCAGATGCTTCGGCAATGGCAGACTACATAGCTCCGCCAGTGAAGGATAGATGTCCACAAACTCCACGAGCGCATCGGTCTTCTTGCCCGCCGTTTTTTGACCCGGCACCGAGATGATGAGCGGCACGTTCGTGTCCAATTCCACATTGGTATGTTTGCACCAGGCATCGTATTCACCCAGCTTCCATCCGTGATCACCCCAGAGGATGATGATGGTGTCATCGCGCAAGCCGAGACGCTCCAATTCGGCCACGACCTTGCCCACTTGCGCATCCATGTAACTGACGGCCGCGTAGTAACCGTGCTTCAGTTCCCGCGCGAGATCATCCGGAACATGTCCGTTGGGGATGCCTTCATACACGCGCATCTCACCGCCATCTCCGATGGCGTAACTCGGCGCGCCTTTGGGGCGGGTGGTGACTTTGGCCAGCTCGATCTTCGCCGGGTCATAAAGATCCCAATATTTCTTGGGCGCCACGAACGGCAGGTGGGGTTTGACGAAACCGACCCCCAGCCAGAACGGCTGCTTTTTATCCTTCAAATCACGCAAGGCCTTGATGGCCATATCCGCCAGTGCGCCATCGTGAAAAGTGTTGTCCGGCACATCTGAACTCTCGAAAGCCGGCCCTCTGGCAGCACGGCTGGCCGCTTTGCCTTTCTTCCCGGCCTTCTTGGCTTCGGCGGCTTTGCGGGCGACCAATTCATTGTTCTCCGGCAGGCCATACCCCTTGGCCTTGGGTGCCGCCCAGGGAGTGGACCAGGATTGCGGGTCATCCAAGCCGCCGTGGTAGAGCTTGCCCATGCCTTGAACAAAATAGCCGTTGTTCTTGAAATGCTGCGGCAAGGTGACCACATCAGGGATGTTCTTCCGGAAATGTGTATCCAAGTCATAGACCTTGGTGGTATCGGGTCGCGCGCCGGTCAGGAGGCTGGTACGTGACGGCGAGCAAACGGCCTGCTGGCAATAAGCCCGCTTGAAAACCAATCCCTTCGCCGCCAGTGCATCCATATTCGGGCTCTTCACGATCGGGCTGCCATAAGCGCCGAACTCCGGGCGCAAATCATCCACGGCAAAGAAGAGCACATTGTAGCGCTTGGCCTCCGCCGCAGACAGGGAAAGGCTTACCGCACAGACGGCCAACAAGCCGACGGAAAGACGGAACAGGGATTTCATGCCTCAAAGATTATGAGGCACCGGCAAAAAGGAAAGCCCGATTCACCAAAGCAATTCGCGCCCGCTTACTTTTTCTCGGCGGCTTTGGGCCGAGGACGGGATGCCGGTTTAGGATCGAGATTTTGCATCAAGTCCTCATCCGTCACGGAAGAGACCACACCGTCCTTTGGCACTTTCACCTTGGACACCCAGAGGATGGCATTCAGCACCAGCTTGCGCTGGTCTTCGTTCTTCCACCCCAGATGATTGTGCCCGCCGGTGAAGCCAAAACCGCGACCACCATTCGGCCGTTCATACGCCCAAGCGACGTGTTGCAGTTCTTTCGCGGCGACGGATTTACGCACATGCGGATTGCCGCTGTGATGACCGTCTGGACGGCTCATCGTGCTCTCCGGCGCGATGGCGCTGAGGATCGGCGTCACGCCTTTCATGCCGTCCACGAAGCGCATATGGAAATACCATTCGTCATTTGTCATGAACGGCTTCACGCCGTTCGTGATGGGGTGCTTGGGCAACGTCTTGAAATCACCATCCCAATGAGGGTTCACCGACCAGTGAATCTCGAAAGCTCCACCGATCCATTGCAAGAATTCCTTCTGCCCCTTCTCGATGGTGGGCTCCACGGCATAATGCAGACAGGCCAACCCCACGCCTTTGTCCATCAGCTTGCCCAGCACTTGCAAACGGTCACCGGGCATCACAGGATGACCACCGCCGCCGTCACTGTAGATCACTATCCCGGCGGCACCATCCAAGGCCGCATGATCATCCACGGTCTGGCCATTCACCACTTTGGAAGGCCAGCTATTGCTATACACCACCGTGGTGATGCCGCGCACATCCGCGAGACACTTCTGCAGCAGCAACAAGCCCGCGCGATGTTCATGCGCGAGCACCGGATGGCTCGGCTTGCCGGCGATGAGGACGATCTTCTTGTCGGCCGCCTGGCTGACCAAGGCGAACGAGAGCAGGACGAGGGCGAGAAACAATTTTTTCATGGCTGCTGGATTCCGGTCCATTTAGCCGCGAAACGGAGCAAAAGGAAAGCGACAATCGCGATGCTTCCCTGCTCACACCGCGATCGGTGCCTTGATGCCCGGATGCGGATCGTAGCCGACCAGTTCGAAATCCTCGTATTTGAAATCGTGGATGTTCTTCACCGCTGGGTTCAGCTTCATCTGCGGTAATGCCCGCGGGAGCCGTGACAGTTGCAGACGTGCCTGATCCAGATGATTGGAGTAGAGGTGCAGGTCCCCGAAAGTGTGCACGAAATCGCCAGGTTTCAGGTCACACACCTGCGCCACCATCATGGTGAGCAGTGCGTAGGAGGCGATGTTGAACGGCACGCCGAGGAAAAGATCCGCGCTGCGCTGGTAGAGCTGGCAGCTCAACTCCCCATCCTGCACGTAAAACTGGAAGAACGCATGACACGGCGGCAACGCCATCTGGTCAACTTCACCCGGATTCCAAGCCGTGACGATGTGACGGCGGCTGTCTGGGTTCTTCTTGATCTGCGCGATGACCTGGTCGATCTGGTTGA
>CAZRGY010000336.1:0-5164 GCA_964599715.1 uncultured Verrucomicrobiota bacterium
ACCACCGGCACGCTGGCGGATGGTTGCAATATCGAGTTCTGGCCGCACAACTACGCTTCCCAGAACAGCGCGAAGATCCCCGGTGCTTCTGATTCCGACTATGACACGGGTGACCAGCCCTCGGACCCGATGGAAGGCTATGGCTCCATGCAGATCCATAACTTCAAGGCCAAGCAAACGCTGTTCGCCATCAATAACTGGCGCGCCGGCAGCAACGCTGATCTCGGCATTGGCAACAGCACGGGCAAGACCTTGGACTGGACGTTCAGCGGCAACGCCAGTTCCTACACCAGCAAGCGCCTCCGCGTGTTGGTGCACATGAAGTGATCTGAACTGGTTTGATCACATCCGGCAGGCTCTCGGGTCTGCCGGATTTTTAATGTCCCAATCGTCCTTAACACAGTGCCAGAGGCACGACACGATGGTAGCCGTGGGTGAATCCCGCACTGCGGGAGAAACCCACGGAAAAGCAAGTAAGCTCGTTGCGTCGCGTAGCGACGCGATGATGTTTGGGCATCCGTTCCGCAAATCAAACGTCACTACGTGACGTGGTATCGAAAGCTCTTTTGCCGTGGGTTTCACCCACGGCTACCTTCATGACGTGCCGCTGGCACTCGTCAAAGCAGTGGTCAGGTTCTTTAACCAGTTGTGCTTTCTTGCGCCGCAACCTCTTTTCACCCCAGCATGCATCATGCACCTGTTTCATTTTCGGCACATTTTGCTGACTTTATATCTGGCTTGGTTGATCGCTTTGCCCTGCGGTCTCTGCGCCGCCGAGACCATCACGGCGGATGTCTGCATTTACGGCGGCACTTCCGGTGGTGTCGCCGCTGCGGTGCAGGCCGCCCGGCTTGGCAAAAAGACCATCATCGTCGAGCCGGGCCGTCATCTCGGCGGCATGACCTCCGGCGGCTTGAGCGCGGTGGACATCGGGGACCCGCGTTCAGTCGGCGGCTTTGCACGTGAATACTTCACGCGTTTGGTCGCGAGCTATGGCAAGCAACTCGCCTGGGACAAGCCGTTTGAAAGCACAGGCGGTCCCGCGACCGGCGGTGCCTACTCCATCGAGCCGCACGTCGCCGAAAAGGTCTTCACCGAAATGGCCCGTGAAGCGGGTGTGACTGTCTATTTCAATGCCCGGCTGGTGAAGGTGCAAAAGCAGGGAGCACGCATCACCGGCTTCACTACGGAAGATGGCCGTGCCTTTCAGGCCAAGATGTTCATTGATACGACGTATGAAGGCGACCTGATGGCCAAGTCAGGCGTCTCCTACACCCTCATGCGCGAAGGCAATGCGAAATACGGCGAGACTTACAACGGCATCCACTACACCGAGAAGTATCAACCGCGCACGAATCACCTGAAGCCCGGTGCGAATGGTCGCGTGCCCGGTGGTCAAGGCGTCTGGGATCGCGATTTACCGCTGGACCCTTATGTGATACCCGGCGACCCGAAGAGCGGCCTGCTCCCACTCCTGCAAGCAGGAGACCCTGGCAAACAAGGCGATCCAGCCCCCGGTGTGCAGGCATATTGCTTCCGGCTCTGCCTCACGACGAATGCCAACCGCATCCCTATCACCGCACCAGCGGGTTACGACCCCAAACGGTACGAACTCGTCGCCCGTTTCATCGAGGGTTGTCTGAAGATGGGCGATGACATGGATCTGCGTTGGTTCTCGAAGTTTGATCCGTTGCCCAATGGCAAGTTCGATTTCAACACGGCCACATTTGGCGGCAATCTGCCCGGTGCGAGCTGGGCATGGCCGGATGCCAGCTATACCGAGCGCGAGAAAATCGCCAAAGAGCATGAGAACTATCACCGCGGTCTGCTGCATTTCCTCGCGACCGATCCGCGAGTGCCCGAGAAAGTCCGCGCCGAGGTAAAACGCTTCGGCCTGCCCCGCGATGAATTTCAAGATACTGGCGGATGGCCCCATCAGATCTATGTGCGCGAAGGGCGTCGCATGGTCTCTGATCTCGTCATCACCGAGCATCACACCTTTGGCCGCGAGGTCGCCCCGAATTCTATCAGCCTCGGTTCTTACGGCACAGACACGCATGAGATACGCCGCATCGTGAAGGACGGCGTGGTCACCCGCGAGGGCAAGACCGCCACCGGACGCGGCGGCTTCGGTCCCTACCAGATCGGCTATGGCGCGATCGTCCCCAAGGCCAGCGAGTGCGAGAACCTGTTCGTCACCTTCGCGCTCTCCGCGAGTCACACCGCCTTTAGCAGCATCCGCATGGAACCGGTCTTCATGGTCACCAGCCAATCCGCCGCTTCGGCCGCCTGCCTCGCCATTGATGACCGGGTGCCGGTGCAAAAAGTGGATTACCCCAAACTTCGCGAACGTCTGCTGGCGAACAAGCAAGTACTGGAATGGACTGTCCGCAAACCGGTGAAAAAGAAATGAGGTGCAGTACTGACAAATTTCAGGTGTTAGGTCCAGAATAGCCTCATGCCCAATGGACGAACTCATTCACCTGCTGTGACCAGTTCTGGAGTCTGGTCATTTTTCTATTCCTTGCTCCTCGTGCTGCTGCTGGGGTCCAAAGCCGAAGCCGCCCAGAAACTGAATGTGGTCCTCATCCTCGCCGATGATCTGGGTTGGACGGATCTAAAATGTTACGGCAGTGATCTGTATCAGACGCCGAACCTCGACAAGCTGGCGAAGGACGGGATGAAGTTCACGCAGCATTACTCGGCCTGCACCGTTTGTTCCCCCACGCGCGCGGCTATCCTCACCGGGCAATATCCTGCGCGTTTGCAGGTCACGGATTGGATACCCGGCCTGCCGCCAGAGAATCCCAAACTGCTCGTCCCTGACTGGACGAAGTATCTCTCCCATGCGGAACCGAACATCGCCAAATCGTTCAAAGCGGCGGGCTACACCACCGCGAGCATCGGCAAATGGCACTTGGGGGATGAGCAATATTACCCGGAGACTCAAGGCTTCGATGTGAACATCGCCGGGACGGACAAACCCGCACCACCTACTTACTTTGCCCCGTGGAAGATAACCAACTTGGTGGAAGGCGCCAAAGGCGACTACCTCACGGACCGCATCGGCGATGAGGCCGTAAAATTCATCGAACAGAACAAGACGAAGCCGTTTTTCCTCTACCTGCCTCATTTCGGGGTGCATACACCCATCCAGGGGCGCGCGGACCTGGTGGAGAAGTATCGCGCCGTGAAGCGAGGCGGACTGGTGCATAGCAACGCCGTCTATGCGGCGATGGTGGAAAGTGTGGATGCCACTGTCGGCCAGATCCGGCAAAAGCTGGACGAACTGAAACTGGCGGACAACACCATCGTCATTTTCACGTCGGACAATGGTGGCCGTGTGCCGACGACTTCCAATCACCCGTTACGCGTGGGCAAAGGCTCTTGCTATGAGGGCGGCACACGTGTGCCGTTTATCATCTACTGGCCGGGCGTCACCAAGCCGGGCAGTGTGAGTGATGCGCCAGTCATCAGCATGGATTACTATCCCACGCTCATGGATATCTGCGGGCTCAAAACGTCACCCAAGTCCGATGGCGTGAGCTTGGTGCCGATCCTGCGTGGCAATGGTGCGGTCAAACGGAACGAACTGTTCTGGCATTATCCCCACTACCAGCATTACCAGCTTGGCGGCACCACTCCCTATGGAGCGATCCGACAGGGTGACTTCAAGTTGATTGAATTTTTCGACGATATGCGGGTCGAGCTTTATAACCTGAAGGACGACATCGGGGAACAGAAGGACTTGGCCAAGCTCATGCCGGATAAAACAAATCAACTGCGCGACCGCCTTCATGCCTGGCGCAAGGAAGTCGGGGCGCAGATGCCGACAGTCAATCCGGCGTATGATCCTAACCGACCCGAGCACACGCCCAAGACCAAGCAAAAGCGTTAACTGACCCGGCATATGATACTCCGCTTCCTTCAACTAGCCGTCGTCCTGTCCGTATCTCTTTTATCTGCGAACGCGGCCGAGGTTTCCCGGCCGAACATCGTCCTGTTCATGGCCGATGACCTTGGCTGGGCGGATGTGCCATGGCATGGCTCTACGGATCACCTGCCACACTTGGAGAAACTAGCCCGTGAAGGTGTCAAGCTGGAGGCGCATTACGTTCATCCGATGTGCAGCCCCACAAGGGCCGCCCTGATGAGCGGACGTTACGCGAGCCGGTTCGGGGTGACGGCGGCTCAGAATTCGCGAGTGTTCCCGTTTGATACCGTGACGCTGGCGAGTGGTTTGAAATCGGCTGGTTACGAGACGGCGCTAGTCGGTAAATGGCATTTGGGCTCCAAGCCGGAATGGGGCCCGCAGAAATTTGGTTTTGATCACAGCTATGGTTCGCTCGCCGGCGGAGTTGGTCCGCTCAATCATCGTTACAAGCAAGGCGAGTTCAGTGTCACCTGGCATCGCAACGGCCAACTCGTGGAGGAAGAAGGCCACGTAACGGACCTGATCGCGCGGGAAGCTGTGGACTGGCTGGGGAAGCGCGGGCAAAAACCTTTCTTCCTCTATGTTCCTTTCACAGCCATCCATGTGCCGATCGTAGAAGCTGACAAATGGCAGCAGGCGAATCGTCATCTTACCGATCCGGCCAAACGCTTGCGGGCGGCGTGCTCCACGCACATGGATGATGTCATCGGCCAAGTGATGGCTGTGTTGGAACGCAAGAAGCTGCGGGATAACACGCTGGTGATCTTCTTGAGCGACAATGGTGCGCATGCGCCCAGTGCTAACCAAGGTGGTCCCTATCCGGGAGACTACGGCGCACTCAAGGTGGGCAACGACAACCTGCCGTTACGCGGCTACAAGAGCGGCGTTTATGAGGGTGGCATCCGTACGCCCGGAGTAGTCAGTTGGCCCGGCAAATTGAAACCCGGTGAATTGCACTACCCACTGCATGCGGTGGATTGGTTGCCCACACTGTTCCGGTTGGCTGGCGTCAAATCTCAGGCGCTAAAGTATGATGGGCAAAACATCTGGCCGGAACTCACCGGGACGAGCACCGCCTCAGAGCCGCGCACACTTTATACTGCCGGGGTGCGCTTCCGGACCGCTGCCCTGCGTCGTGGAGATTGGAAGCTGATCATCACTCAGGCCCAAGGTCAAAACCCGGCCAAAGAAGAGCTCTACAATCTCGCTGACGACATCGGAGAGTCCAAG
>CAZRGY010000337.1:0-5153 GCA_964599715.1 uncultured Verrucomicrobiota bacterium
AGGGCTTCCTTTCCCCGCGCCTGGACAAGTACGGCAAGCCCGTCTGTTCCGGCGGTCGTGAGGATGCGGAGCATTTGCTGCAGGCGGCTGCGAACAAGCAGACTTTGGATGAGGTAAATCCCTGGCATTTCGCCCAACCACTCTCGCCGCTAGTGGCTGCCCGCTTGGAGCGTAAGCACGTAAAACCAGCCGCTGTGTTGAAGCATATCGAGAAGGTCCGTGCCCGCCATGCCTTGCTGGTGGTGGAAGGGGCAGGGGGATTGCTCAGCCCGATAGGTGAAGGCTTTGATTCGCGGACGTTGCTGACTGCTCTCAAGGCCAAACCGTTGATCGTGGTTGCGGACAGGTTGGGGGCGGTCAACCAAGCGCTGCTGGTGTTAGAGGCTTTACCCAAGCGTTATCAGGCTGGCGCGCAGTTCAT
Organism: uncultured Verrucomicrobiota bacterium; assembly: GCA_964599715.1. Taxonomy (GTDB): domain Bacteria; phylum Verrucomicrobiota; class Verrucomicrobiia; order Limisphaerales; family JAEYXS01; genus JAEYXS01. The sequence continues at coordinate 422 of CAZRGY010000337.1, forward strand.
TCTCTCTGCCGTGGCGAAACCGGATGCCTCGACCCAGACAAATGCCCGCCTACTGATGGAGTTGCGGCCGGACAATCCGGTGCATTGCCTGCCTCGCGTCAGCACCAAGGAAGCACCCTTGCTCGCCGACAAGCGCGCGCCTGTTTACCGCGTATTTCATCGCCTGCTCGAGAAGTGGAATCTGGCCTGAACGTAGCTGTTGCCGATTCGTCACCGAACTACCACTTGTCAGAGAATAAGAGGCGGGTATTGTCGCGTTATCTCGCATGAAGAACACACGACTCGTCAGGCATACTAGGCATCTGCTTTCGCTGGGGATGGGAATTTTACTCGGCTGCAACTTCGCAGTGGAAACGCTTAATGCCGCGGAAGCCTTTGAGGTCGGACCGGACGACGTGGCCAAGCTGCCCAAGGGCAAGGAAGCGGATGGCATCATCGGGGATTTCGTGTTGCGGAACGACAAGGTGGAAGCCGTCATCTCGCATAACGCGCTGTATCGTCGGGCCAACATGAGCACATTTTACGGCGAAACGGGCATCACGCCCGGTTGCCTGTATGACCTGACCTTGCGCGGCGAAAACAACGACCAGATCGTCATCTTCACGCCCTCACAACAGCAGGGCATGGTATCCTATGTGCGCGTGGCCAAGACCGGTCAGGGTGGGGTGGCTGCCATCGAAACGGTGGTCACCGCCGCGAATAACAAGGGACTCTTCAAGCGCCATGAGTATCGTTTGAAAGATGGTTGGCAGGGTGTGCTGATCGTGACGACGTTCCGCAATGAGAGCACGCAAGTGGTGAAAGGAACGCCAGATGACCGCTGGACGAAGTTCGCGCGTAGTGGGACGGAACGCGGCATTGCTTGGGCCGATGCCGAGGATCCTGCTGACAAAGCTGGTTATTCCTATGCCTGGGTGGATGTCGATGGCCTCAGTGCGCCACCCAAGCAGGTGGAGTTGCAGCCCGGTGAGGAAATCTCTTTTGCACGTTTTTTGGCCGTCGGGCGTTCACCATTGGAAGCGATGGGTGTGGTGATGGCTCAGAAGGGGGCGGTGGGAACCTTGAGCGGAACCATCAAAGACGCCAACGGCAAGCCAGTGACCACTGGTAAAGTCGAGGTGATGGTGGATGGTAAAGCCATCCCGGCGTATCCAGATGCACAAGGTGCCTACAAGGTGAATTTGCGGCCGGGTAGTTATGAAGTCAGCGCCATTGATCTCGGGCGTGAAACGGTGAAATCCAGGGTGAATGTAGCGGCAAAAGCGATCGCTGCTTTTGATCCGGTCATGTCCGCCCCTTCAACTTTCGTTTTTGATATCAAGGATGAGACTGGCAAGAGCATCCCGTGCAAGGCCCAGTTCCACGGCGTGAATGGCACGAAGAACCCAGACTTGGGTCCGGCCAATCGCGCGCATGGTTGTGTGGACCAGTATCATTCGGAGAAAGGCCAATTCTCCGTGGGCATGCCGTCCGGCGAGTATAAAGTGGTGGTGACCCGCGGCATCGAATTCAGTCACCTGACTGCAACGGTGAAGCTGGAGCCAGGCAAGACGCAGGTCATCCAAGGGGTCCTGAAGCGTTTGGTGGATACCAAGGGCTGGATCAGTGCGGACTTCCACAATCACTCTACGCCCAGCGGCGACAATACCTGCGGCACCGATGATCGCATCGCCAACCTGGCGGCCGAGCACGTGGAGTTCGCCCCGACCACGGAGCATAATCGCCTCTATGATTGGCGCCCGCATATCGAGAAGTTGGGGCTGAAGGATGAGATCCAGACAGTGAGCGGTATGGAACTGACCGGCAGCGGGGCACATTTCAATATGTTTCCGCTCAAGCCCGAGTGGAACCAGCAGGATAACGGTGCGCCCAGATGGAATCCTGACCCGCGTATCACAGCAGTGACATTGCGCGATTTCCAAGGGCAAAACCCGAATCGCTGGGTGCAGATCAATCACCCGGACATGGTCGCCAACTTTATCGACCGCGATGGCGATGGCCGGGCAGACGGCGGTTTCCTCGGATTGGAACGCCTCATCGATGGCGTGGAAATCTTGAGTGACGGGCCATTCCGCATCGGACGTGATCGTTCTGGTAAAGAAGCGGTGACGTATCTGCGGGAGTTCATCTGGTTGCAGTTGTTGAACCGTGGGCATCGTTACTGGGGCACGGCGGTCTGTGATGCACATTCTGTTTATGGGAACGGTGTGGGCGGCTGGCGGATGTATTTCCCGAGCAGTTCAGACAAACCTGCCGAGATCAATCACGAGGAGATCTCTCGCCATGCGAAGGCCGGGCGGAGCTACCTGACCACCGGACCATTCCTGCAAGTGACCACGGAGGATGGCATCCAGCCCGGTGGCGAGGCACGGGCCACGGGCTCCATCAAGCTCAAGGTGAGGGTGCAGTGCACGGACTGGATCGACATCGACCGCGTGCAGGTTTTGGTGAATGGCCGGCAGATGCCCAAGCTGAATTTCACGCGCAAGGCGAACCCGAAGATGTTTGCCGATGGCGTAGTGAAGTTCGACCAGACGATCAATGTGCCACTCTCGGAAGACAGCCACTTGATCGTGGTGGCGATGGGTGAGAATTTCAATCTGTCCACCGGCTACGGCACGAGCAGTCAGGCGAAGATCCGTCCTTGTGCCTATCACAATCCCATCTTTGTGGATGTGGATGGTGGTGGCTTCCAGCCGAATGGCGATCTGCTTGGCTGGCCGCTCCCAACCAAAGGAATGAAGCCCGAGGAAGTGCGGGCGATATTAGAGCGCCGTTGATCGTCTCTTACTTACGGAACTGTGCCTGCATCGTGGCCGGATATTCCGGGAAGTAATGACCGATGACGCTCAGTTCGAACTGGCGCAGAATGGACGTGTTCGGCTCGCGCTCGAGTAGGAACTCAAAGCTGGCTTCTAGCAAGCGGGTGATATCCGGATTCGGTCCCGCGAGTTTTTCTGCGAAGGCTGACGGCACCTTGACCTGATGGGTCGTGGAAGGCGGTCCATCAACCGTTACTTCCCAGAGTTCTTGATCTAGCTGGCTGATCTTCACCGGACTAACCTTGGAAGGCGCTGATGACTTGGTAGATGCCCAAGGCAGCCATCAGGATGGCGGCAATGCTTAGGCAGGCCAAAGACAACGGCTTGGCCCGCAATTCGTGATGCGGGCTCGTGAAATGGAAATACAAGGCACCTCCCGCCAAGAACGGCAACATCAACCCTTGAGCCACAGCACCCCAGAAGACCAGTTTGACAGGATTGCCGAAGATGAGGAAAACGCCGGTGAAAGCGATGGGCAGCAGCACACAACCGATCTTGATCCAGCGAATGCGCTCTTCTCCGTCGCGAAACTTTTTGATGCCGAAGAGGCTTAGGGCATCCGCGAACAGGCGGGCATTGGATGCCGTGGCGCCGAAGACCGTGGAATACAGCACCACGACCGCACCCACCAGGAAGAGCCAGAAGCTCCATTCACCAAAAGCCGTGCGATACATCTGGGAAAGCGTCTCGATCATCTGGCTGCTTTCCACTTTCAATTCCTTCGCATGCAGGATGGCCGCGCCGAGCAGATAGAAGGCGATGGTAGCCGTGGTGTAGACGACAAAAGACACCCAAGCATCGATCCGCATCACCTTGAGCCAGCCCTTGGCGCGTTCCTTCCACGCTGCTGTTCCGTCATCCGGTCCCACGCGTTTGGCGTAGCCTTTTTCCAAGCACCAGTAGGGGTAGTAGATAAGCTCAGACGCACCTACACCGATGATGCCGAAAGCGCCAAAGGCGGTGACCAGATTGTCCGGTAACTGAAAGGAGAAGCCGCTGGCCAATTGGCTGCCCGTGATCGCGAAGTCCGTGAACTGCAAGGCACCAACGGCGATCAGGGTCGTCAGTGTGAAGATTGCGACCAGTGCGGTGGAGAAGCGCTCTACCATGCGATACCGCCCGACCACCAGCAGGATGGCGCAACTGGTCCCGATCAGTATCGCCAGTGCGGGTATCGGGATGCTTGCTCCACCCAGCTTGAACGCTGTGGCCACGCCACCGACCATGCCGGCGACTTGCGGCACCAGACAGAGATACATCGCCAGCCAGAGCCACAGCACCCAGGACGCCATGATCCTAGGGCCCGGAAGCGTGTTCAAGGCTTCCAAGGTCGTGCGACCGCGCGTGATGGCGTAACGCCCGAGCTCGATCTGCACAAATACTTTCAGCAGGCATCCGAGGATGATGAACCACAGCAGCTTGAAACCTGCTTCCGCGCCCAGCTTGGGGGTCACGATCAACTCACCCGAACCTACGATCACCGCACTGATAATGAGGCCGGGGCCGAGCTGCCGGGTGATGCCGCCAAAGTCTGTCGGGGCGGGTTGGATCTCGCTGTCGGAAGGATGGTTCACGTTTTCAGTAGCCACGGCTTAAACAGAATAGACAGCAAGCGCAGACGGTTCTGCCTCATCAGAGGCGGGAACGGCCATGCCGACAGAGTTGACGACGGAGTGATGCATCAGGAACGCGCGGAGCATAAGGGCGAAGGGGCAGGGGATTCAATAAACCATTTCACCGGTTGAAAAGCGCCGGGCTGCCATTATGCTACGGGCGTGATTGCGTTGATCGATTACGGCGCGGGCAACCTGCGCAGTGTGTATAAGGCGTTGAAGTTTCTCGGGGCAGACGTGCAGATCGTCACCAAACCGGAAGAGACGAAGGACGCCCATGCCATGGTGCTGCCTGGG
>CAZRGY010000338.1:0-5110 GCA_964599715.1 uncultured Verrucomicrobiota bacterium
CGCGTGCACGCATCTCAGAGACGCGGGCCACCATTTCCTGCTCGGTGGCCACAGCGGCCGCGCGCCGCACTTCCGCTTGCGCTTGCGCGATCAGCTTGTTCGCTTCCGCCTGCTCGGCTTGGAGTTTCGCACCCACGTTCTCACCCACGTCCACATCGGCGATGTCGATGGACAAGATTTCAAACGCCGTATTGCTGTCGAGCGCCTTGTCCAAAACCGTCTTCGAGATGCGGTCTGGATTCTCCAGCACTTCCTTGTAGCTGCTCGATGAACCGATGGTGGAGACAATACCCTCGCCCACACGCGCGATGATGGTCTCTTCCGTGGCACCGCCGACAAACCGGGCCAGATTCGTGCGCACCGTCACCCGCGCCTTGGCCCGGATGACAATACCGTCCTTGGCCACGGCATCGATGGTGTTTTTGCCCGCGCTTGCTGCCGGACAGTCGATGACCTTGGGATTCACCGAAGTCTTTACGGCTTCCAAGACGGTTTTGCCTGTCCCTTTGGTCGCCAGATCGATTGCGCAAGCGCGGTCAAACGGCAGATTGATCGAAGCCTTCTTCGCCGCGATCAATGCCAGCACCACCATCTGCACATTACCACCGGCAAGATAATGCGTGGAAAGGTCGTCGATGGTCAGCGGCAGACCGGACTTCACCGCCGTGATACGGGCATCAACCACCATGCCCACCGGCACACTGCGCAACCGCAAAGCGATGAGCTCCGTGAAGGTGACCTTGGCGCCTGAGAACAGGGCCCGGATGAAAATCATGCCGAAGTTCAACATCAGGATCACCACGATGATGACTATCAGTACTCCAACACCAAAAATAATATGATTCATGATAGGAGGGTAAACGTGCCTTGTTGAGTGATAACCAAATCCATGAGTGCAATTGACACTATTAGTCTTAATAAAACAAGAACTTAGACAGCCGACTCAAACTTCTGTTCATTCTTGGTTTCCCCATTGTGCCTAATCGCCAAACGGGCTAAGTTTTCGTTATGAACTGCAAACATGCGGTCCGTTGGTTCTTGGGCTGGTTGCTGCTGGCCTTGCCGGTCTTTGCTTCGGCGCAGGACACCTCTTCACCAACTGCCTCCAGTGGTAAAATCTATATCCTGCCCATCCGCGATGACATCATGCCGCCGCTCGTCTATGTGGTTCGCCGCGGCGTGAAAGAGGCCATGGAAGCCAATGCCGATGCACTCATCCTCGACATGAATACCGACGGTGGCCGCGTGGATGTGACTGAGGAGATCATCCAGATCATCGGGAAGTTCAAAGGCAAAACTTTTACCTACGTAAACGATCGCGCTTTCTCTGCCGGGGCTTTCATCTCCGTGGCTACGCAAAAGATTTATATGGCTCCGCAAAGTGTGATCGGTGCCGCTGCCCCCATCATGCTCTCTCCCGGCGGTGGGGGTGTCGAATCGATACCCGACACAGCCGAAGCCAAGATGACTTCCGCCATCCGCGCCTTGGTCCGCACCCAGGCGGAAAAGAACGGCCACAATATCGAAGTGATCGAGGCCATGATCGATAAGACCAAGTCGCTGACTATCGATGGTGAAGTGCTGAACAAGGAAGGCAACATCCTGACCCTCACTGACCGTCAAGCCATCAAGGAATATGGCGACCCCAAGAAACCTCTGCTCTCCGCCGGCACTGTGGGTACCTTGGATGAATTGATCAAGCAGCTCGGCTACGGCAATGCGCAACGCGTCGAGATCCAACCGACTGGTTCGGAAAAACTGGGTACTTGGATCAACGCCATTTCCCCAATTCTCCTCATCATCGGCATCATCGGCCTCTATATTGAATTCAAGACCCCCGGCTTCGGCCTCCCCGGCATCATCGGTTTGGTTGCCTTCGGCATCTACTTTTTCGGTGGGTATGTGGCTGGTTTGTCCGCGCCCGGATGGGTTGTCCTGTTCTTGCTAGGCATCATCCTAGTCATCTTGGAGCTCTTCGTCTTCCCCGGAACCTTCGTAGCCGGACTTCTGGGGGCTTTCTTGATGCTGGTCGCACTCGTCATGGGCATGGTCGATGTCTATCCCGGCGGCCCACTCCTACCCAGCATGGAATCTATGAATGATTCCCTGCTCACCGTCGGCATCTCCTTTGTGGCCTCGTTTGTCATCGCCCTCGGCTTGGCGCAAGTACTGCCACACACACCGATCTACCAGAAGCTGGTCTCGCAAACCGCCAGCGGCGAACAATCTGATATCGCCCAAGCCACCGTAAATGATTCGCGCATGGGTAAAATCGGCGTAGCCATCTCGCCCTTATGCCCCGGCGGCAAAGCCCGTTTTGATGACGAGTTGGTAGATGTCATCACCCGCGGCGAAATGGTCGCCAAAGGAACTTCCGTGAGGATCGTCGGTCACAGCGGCTCCAACGCCATAGTGGAGGAAACATCAGACTCAACAGCTTGATTTAATATCGAACCAAGGAGGGCTCAGTTCCTAGTCTTGATCTCATATTCATGAGCCACCTCCGCCTCTTCCGCTCCCGTCTTTAGATACTGCACCACTGCAGCTTCTGGCGAGACCTTCACTCGCAGTATTCCGGAACTCGGCAACACGACTCCGTTCGTGTAACCGTACTCCGCCGCACTCCTCGTCGTCCCCCGCGGATGCCCCGGCTGTGGCACTTCCTGATAGATCACGCCATCCAATTCCTGTTTCACAAACAGATGATCGTGTCCGTGAAAAACCATATTCACGCCATGCTTCACTAGCAATTGATGAATCGGCATCGCCCACCCCGGACGCTTCATCGCAAATTCATCGGCACCACTCAAACCTTGCCCGCCCCACTCAAAATACTTCGCCGCCTCCGCACCTCCGCGAGCTTCCTTGCTTGAACCGCCCACCAGATGGTGCAGGAACACAAACCGATACTTCGCCTTGCTCGTTTCTAATGTTTTCTTCAACCACTCATACTGCGCCTCTCCGAGGGTCCGGTTCCAATTATCCTCGCCGCGTGTCTTGCTCCGCGTATACCAGAATGGATCCAAAGCGATGAACAGTGCATCGCCCCATGTCCACGCGTAGTAATTTTCTAGCAATCCTGCTTGCGGATCGGGCACTGCATTTCCGGTGTAGAATTCGTTCGGCAGTGGATTCGGAAAGTAGCGTTTGCGCATCTGATTGGACCACACCGCGGCATTGTCTGTTGTGCCATCGAGAAACCAACCCGCCTCGCCATCATGATTCCCCAGCACTAAGTATACAGGCGCTTTCTGTCCGATGATCCCGAAGTAATACCGCTGCGCCAGATACTGCTTAGCCGCCTCTTTGTAGTGCGTATACTTGTCCGACATGAACGTGTCACCGAGGTCGATATGGAAATCCGTCCCGGCTAAGATGGCATTCGTTAGGCTGCGCTTATAGATCTCCGGCTCCGTCCCATAATCCAGATGTGGGTCCGCCTGCACGGTGAAAGTGAACGCACTACCCGGCGGACGCGCCGTCATGAATACTCCCTCCTCACTACTCTCAAAACCCTCTCCCCCTGCAGTCCGCGAACGAAACTGGTAATAGTAGCGCGCATTCGGCTGCAAACCATCCACTAGAAACTCCACAGGTTCCCCCTTCACAAACTTCTGTTTCGCAGTTTCTTTACTGTACTCGCCCGGCTTCGTGCCATAGACCAGAAATCCTTCACGGTCCTCATACGTGAGCACACTCAACGTGACGGAACTCTTCGTTGGTCGTCCCAAGATCAGATCATAGTCATGCGCAGGCACGTCCGTGCGAAACGCCGGTGTCGGCATCCGCACTTCCCCTTTGCCTTGCCCGCCCTTGCTGCCTTTGCGCTTATCCTCCGGTGCACTGGCTCCGATCACCAGAACCGCCGCCAGCAATACTGCGACCCGCAACCATGTCATAAAGTGTTTCATGAACAATGATCAGCCGCTCTTCACTGCACCTTTGGCATAGGCTTGTTCGGTTTGCCTTTGCCATCCTCCCCGCCCTTTTTCTTGCGCCGTTCTCCCGGCAGCGAATCGGCCGACTTCGTCGGGTCAAACTGCGCGTTAATTGTGGGTATCTGCGCGTTCACGGCTTTCAGATACGCACTGAGTTTCGCATCGAGTTCCGTCACTTTATCCGGCATCTCCTTCGCCAGATTTTTCCGCTCGACCGCATCCTGCTTGAGGTTGAAAAGCAAGCGTGTATCCGCCTCATACACCCGGATCAATTTGAAATCTCCCAGCCAGATCGCCGAGGTCGGTCCTTGCGGGTCTTTGTCATAATGCGGGAAATGCGCCACAAACTCTTCCCGCGACCGTTTCACTTCTCCTTCCCCCGCATCCTTCAATATCGGCACAAGACTCCCTCCCTCCAATCCTGCCGGTAATGTCACCTTGCTGCCCGCCAATGCGGCAATCGTCGGGAATAGGTCCACTCCGGTCGTCCGTTGCCGCGCAAATGTCCCCGCCTTCACGCCCGGTCCACGGAACAGCAACGGCACCCGCATGCCACCTTCCATGATCGTCCCCTTACCTTCCGTGAGCGGTGCATTCGCACTCCGTCCCTGCGCGCCATGGTCCGTGGTGTAGATCACGTAGGTGTTATCAGCAATGCCCAGGTCATCCAGCTTCTTCAGCAGCATCCCGATGGTGATGTCCGCATCCTCCGCCACAGCGGCGGCACCGACCCGCACCTTGTCGCGATTGCCCACACGCTTCACCACTGCCTCATACGTCTCCGGCTTCGCATCGAGCACGCTCTTCCCGGCGTAATGCGCGATCTGCAGATAAAAAGGCTTCCCGGCCTTCACCTGCCGCTCCATGAAATCCATGCCCCGGTCCGTGATGCCATACGCCTGCTTGGGATTGGGATTCGCCACGTGGTCCGGTCCGTCGTTGGAAGTCGCCCCGTCGCTTTCATCGTAGCCGAAACGCGACGGATCCGTTCGTCCCACATGCCACTTGCCGAAATGCGCCGTGGCATAGCCCGACTTCTTGAGTAACGCCGCGATGGTCACCTCATCCGTTGATAACTGCGTGGAAGAAGCCGGCGCGATGACTTTCGTGCCGGCCGATGTGCCTGCATCCGCCTTGCCCTCATGCACAAACGTCATATGCAACGCCGCCGG
>CAZRGY010000339.1:0-5104 GCA_964599715.1 uncultured Verrucomicrobiota bacterium
TATGTCATCGCCAAGGCCCCGAAGTTGCTCGGACGTGAGCTGTTCTTGGGCGGCCGCTCTGGCCCGACGGTGTTGGGGACGGCCAATATCATGATGGCGGCGACCTTGGCCGAAGGCGTGACCATCATTGACAGCGCGGCGTGCGAACCGGAGATCGTTGACTTGGCGAATTTCTTGAATGCGATGGGTGCCAAGGTGGCTGGGGCCGGTAGCCCGACCATCACCATCACGGGTGTTAAAGAACTCCACGGGGCGGAGCATGAAGTCATCCCCGACCGTATCGAGGCGGCCACCTATGCGATCGCTGCTGCGGCGACGAATGGTGAAGTCACTTTGCACGGAGCCCGGGCGGACCATATGCACGCCATATTGGATAAGCTCCGCGAAGCCGGGGTGAAAGTGGAGCGCAGTGGCCCGCGTATCACCGTGAAGCGCGGCGGTCGGCTCAAGCCGGTGGATATCGTCACCCAACCCTATGCCGGTTTCCCAACGGATGCGCAGGCGCAGATGATGGTGCTCATGGCGTTGACGCCGGGTATCAGCATCATCACCGAGCGCATCTTTGAGGCACGCTTCATGCATGTCAGCGAGTTGCAGCGATTGGGCGCGGACATCGCCATCGAAGGACCGAGCGCCATCGTGAAGGGCGGCAAGCCCTTGAGCGGCGCCGAAGTGATGGCAAGCGATCTCCGTGCCTCTGCGGCATTGGTCATCGGCGGTATGGCGGCGAAAGGTTCCACGCAAGTGAACCGTATCTACCATCTGGACCGCGGCTACGAGAAGATCGACGAGAAGCTAAAGAAGCTGGGGGCGCGGGTTTCCCGAGTTGCGGAGTAGGGTAAAGCCATAGAATCAGTTTGTTGAACTCCCAAGCCGCTCGTTCAGCTTGGGAGTTTTCCGCTTTTCAGACACTGGGGATTTCGGCGTCGGATACTTATTTGTGCTGGCCCTCGGGGCCGCTTGGTATTAGGTTGCCGCAGATTCCTAATATTAGCTGAGGTGCCGTATGGACATTAATTTTGCCTGCCCGAACTGCGATGTGTTGTTGACCGCGGATGACTCCATGGTCGGAGATGAGATCCAGTGTCCGCAATGCAGCCTGACTTTCAACGTGCCAGAGGGTACTCCGGTTCCGCCTCCCCCTGAGGTGGATGTGACCGAAGAGATTTTGGCCGCCTCCTCTGCCCCCGCAGAGGAAAAACCACGGCAGCGCGTGAGCCTGACGCTGCCTTCCAGCGCGCCCGGCACCAGTGCCTTGATCGAGAAGGCGAACAAACCCTTGGAAGTCTCGGCCAAGCAGGGGATTTCCTTTGTCGTGCGGACCCTCCGCCGGGCTGAATGCGTGGTGAATGGCAAAGACCGCTTTGACGATATGGTGGCCGAAGTCTTGAGCGGTGTGGGTGAGGAACATCTGCATTCCGTGACACCTATCAGCTATTCCTACGTGGACAAAGCCTCCCAGCTAGCGCTGGCAGACTACGGCGTGATGATCATCTACAAGAAGCAGTAATCGTTGTGGCCAGGCGGGTTTTACCAGCCGCCCGTCCTGCAATTTTTGGCTCCTATTTCGCTGGTGGCGGGATAGGAGCCATTTTCTTGCGCAAGCTTTGCTCGCCATAGGGACATTGGGCGGTGAACTTGGTGGATCCGGGTCATTGCAGATTGTCTGAAACTGATTGAGGCCCAGAGACGTCTTGTTGGTAGTGGCCGAGAAATTGACGCTAATTTTCCGGATTGAGCGGTGAAGCACCCTCAAGTGTCTGGATAGGGTAATCGGGATTGATAGAACGATGGTAAGTGATGGAAACTGAAACCAAAGCGGCTGAAGCCAAACCGGAACAGGCGGTGAACGGTTGGGCGCGTCTGGTCGTAGGCAAGCACCCCAAGAAGACGCTTTCGCGCATCGCGGTCACGGTCATCACCTCGGCTGTCGTCTTTGGCTTTCTCGCCCGGCCCATCCAGGTGGTTGGTATCAGCATGTTTCCGACCTACAAGCAGGGGCAGTATAATTTCATCAACCGGGTTTCCTACTGGCTTTCTGAGCCAAAGCGTTTTGACGTGGTGGCGGTGGATGTGCGCAGCCTGGGCATGCATGCGGTCTTGCTCAAACGGATCATCGGTATGCCGGGTGAAAAGGTATTGATCACGGACGGCGTGGTCATAATCAACGGCCAGCCACTCGACGAACCTTATGTGCGGGCGCGCTTCCCCTGGCAGGAAGAGTTTGATCTAGGGCCGGATGAATATCTCGTTATCGGAGACAACCGGGCGATGGTTCAAAGCAATCATACCCACGGTATGGTCCCCCGGAAGTTCATCATGGGGAAAGTGCTCTATTAGGCTGCTCTGCCGCTGACTCAATAATCCCGGAATGGTCCGCGGGGTTCCGCTTTGTCCATCTCCTGTTTCCAACTGGCGAACTTGCTCTTCATCATCGCCACGATGTCAGGCTTTTCCTGGGTCAGATCCTTTTTCTCGCCGAGGTCAGTGGAGAGGTCGAAGAGGCCGTTGCCTTTGGCGGATTGCACCCATTTCCAATTACCCACCCGGGCGGCACGATCGCTGCGGCGTTCCCAATACATCTCGGTGCGCGGAGATTTCTCTTTTCCCTGCAAGATGGGCAAGAGGTTGAATCCATCCAAGGTCACATCTTGCGGCCGTTTGCCGCCGGCCACATCCGTGAAGGTGGGGAACAGTTCGAGGCTGGTGATGAACTCATCGGTGACCTTGCCGGCTGGAAGTTTGCCCGGCCAACGGGCGATGAAGGGCACGCGCAATCCACCTTCCCACATGGTCGATTTGGCCCCTTTCAACGGAGCATTACCACCATTACCACTGCCACCGTTGTCTGACATGAACACGACCAGCGTGTCTTTCTCCAAGTCATGTTTTTTCAAGGTGTCGAGCAGCTCGCCGATAGCTTCATCCATGCAAGTGACCGCGGCATAATAGGAAGTGAGTTTGGCCTTGGGATCCATCTTGGGATATTTGCGGATGTATTCTTCCGGGGCTTGCACGCCGGGCTTGTTGAGATTGGATGCTCCGTGTGGCGCGTTGAACGCAACATAGAGGAAGAACGGCTGCTCGTGATTCTCATTGATGAAGCGCAGTGATTCGCGCTTGAACACATCGGTGGCGTAAGTGCCTTTATCCGCTTCGGTCCGGTTGTTATCGCGGAACATGGAATGGATGCCGTAGCGCTCGTGCGTGTAGTAATCGATGCCGTTATTGCCGATGCCGTAAAAGAAATCGAACCCGCGCTGAAGGGGCAAATACCGCTTGGCCTGTCCCATATCCCACTTGCCGACCATGCCGGTGCGATACCCGGCTTTTTTGAGAACATCACCGATCGTGATCTCTTTGGGGTCCAACCCGAGGGTCATCTCCGGTGAAACGAGATACTCATCCCACGTGTATTTGTGACCGTAATTGACGAGGTCGTTGCGGACCATGTCGTAGAGACCGTTGCGCTGGGGATAACGACCGGTCAAAAGGCTGCTGCGTGAAGGGGTGCAAGCAGGCCAGGTGACGTAGAAGCTGGTGGCGCGGACGCCTTCCCGGACGAGGCGGTCCAAATTCGGGGTGATGATGTCTTTGGTGCCAATGATGCCAAGGTCTGGGTAACCCTGATCATCCGAAACGATGAGCAGGATGTTTGGGGGGCGCGCGGCGGCTTCAATTGCCGGGGTGAGCACGAAAGCCAGAATTGAGACAAAGCCCAACCAGATGGAGCTAAGGCGTTTCATGGGCGACATCAAAGCATAGGCGTGGCCGAGCGAAAAGGGAAACGTATATAGAGCTGTGTGGCTTAGGGTATAAAGAAAGTGCTTTGCGTCAAATGGCAGTATGTTATGGTTGATGAGTTGGGGACGGAGGCAGACTATTTAGATTAGAATATTTCCAGGCAGTTGGCTCGAAATCAAAGAATATGTCCAAGTCCTAGGCGGGATTAGTAAAAATTGGTCTAGAACATGCTATTTAGCAAAATATTCAGGAAAATGAGAACACTTAATTTGCTTTCAAGTGTCGCTCTGTTGTTCGCAGCATCCACTGCTGCTGTGCATGCAGTTCCGACCGCGAACCCGGATACAGGAGCGACTCCCGCCAACCAAGTCTTGACCGTTAACAATCCGGGAGGGGTGTTGGATAACGATACCGGCACAGGTGTTCTTTCCGTTAACGGTAACGCTCCTCAGCAGAATTTCTCTTTCGCTGGCTTTACCTTCGATCAGTTGAGTACTCCCAATGTTTACACCTCCTTAGCGGCAGGTACTTACAGTGGGGCCATTGTGACTCAGCTCCCCACTGGAGTCACCGGGGCTATTTCGGGATTTCCCAGCAGCACAGTCGGTTTTGACGCAACCCTGTCCATCGGGAATCAATTCAATGGCAGTTCGGGGGTGCGCGCGCTGAACTTGCCTAATGGCAATAACGGCACCACCCAGCGAAGCGGTTTTGAGTTGTCGTGGGACAATGGCCTGATTCTGACGAATGCGACCGGTGATGATTTCGTGGTGTATGAGTCGGGATCGAATGGGACTACCCCGGAGGCGTTCATGGTGCAGGTCCATGACCGTATCAATAATGTCTGGTCAATCTGGGTCTACAATCCGGCCAGCGCATTCGCCTTAACTTCCGGAGCCGAGGGAGGGTTTGCCACCAGCTTTGAATTAAGTGATTTCGGGATCGCTGCCAATGGTGAAGTGGATGCCATTCGCGTGGTCAACATGACGAATGAGGACCGGATGGTGAATGCCTCGGGTGTGGGGGAAGTGATCCCCGAAGATAATGGTGCGACCAGCGCCAATCTACCGGACCCGGGCAGTTTGGCATCCTTTGGCAGCTATGGCTCAAGCACACTTGATCCAGACCCCATCTATGTGGGCATCCTGCGTCCTTTGACCGCAGGCACGCCAGCTTTCGATGCGAACAGCGCCTCGGGGGCGGCAGTGAATGTGAATCCTGATGGCAGCTACACCTACGATCCGACGGCGGTGCTTTCTTTCCGGCAATTGCCCGCTGGTAGCATGGTCATGGATACCTTCAACTACACGGTGCAGGACGATGATGGCTTCGATACCGGAACGGTGACTATCACGGTCAC
>CAZRGY010000340.1:0-5097 GCA_964599715.1 uncultured Verrucomicrobiota bacterium
CGGCGCACCAGCTAAGATCCTTCACTGCGGGTGAATTTTTGCCGCTTTCTTTTTGTTCCTTCTTTTCGTCAGTTCTGCCACAACTTGCTAGGATAAAAGGAAGAGATAATGATATTATAACTCCGAGGAACATCATTATGATTGAATTTAGTCGTATTTTCATAACTTTTCTAATTTTAAGTTAGCGAATTACTCCGGTTCCTGAGCACCTGCCGCATGTCGGTGGAACTTCGCCTTCTCCATTGCAATTTGAACAAACGATATAATGTCCACTCCCTGTTCTCTTTGTTCCCTTGCCCATGCATCTCATACATCCACTCTTTAAGCCATATTTTGAAGTGCCCGTGCCACGGCAGTTATCACATGTTCTGCTTCCTGAACTCTGATTCTGATTTCCCTGATAATTGGTATACCACGATGGCAAACTTTCTTCGTATCCGTAGCTTGTGGGAGGCTCATCAGGGTCGTAGGTGACACCGAGGATGATCCAATAGAGCGGGAGTGCCACTCCGATACTGATTGCCGTTCTCTTGAAACTCCAGAATGCTGCCGGGGTGGGAGCGGATGCTGCTGCTGAAGCTCCCAGCATCTGATTGAGGCCGCGAACGAGCTTCAGGTAGTAGAGGATAAATATCACCAACAGGGCAATATCGATCATGATCGCGAGGGCAGGAACGGTGATCAGCACGAAGATCCAGTGGAAGATGAAGAGTATGGCAAAAGTGATCCCGAGTCCCTTGGTGCTGGTGGGGTTGATGCCTGCACTTCTTTGCCAGCCTGCCAGTCCCTCGGAAAGCTTGGGCCAAGTGATGAAACCCCAGTAAAAATTAAAGAACGGTATGAACATGAAACCGACGGCCTTGCCTGGGGTCGTCGCCCTGAACTCAGTCGGTAGTGTATTCCAGCATTTGAAATGAAGTATGCTCAGGAAGGTCACGCCAAGGATCGTAATCGGGAGGCCGATCCACGCATACATGAGCGCGGCTTCTGGGTCTTCCTCAAGCAGCAGATAACTACCAAAGCACATGAATGCTGCCACAAGGCAGATGAACACGAGGGCCGCCTTCCATTTGACCGGCCTGCGGTTTGGTTCGCCCGATGTAGCATAGAAGTTCGATTTCCCATTTTCAGGCGGGCCGGTGAGAGTAGCATTTGGACGTGGTGGAGGTGGCGGAGGTGGTGATGAGGCGTCCAATGTTCCGGAGATATTGGATTTCAATGGATCGGCAATTCGTTCCCCACTATGGTGTATGAGATTCGCGGCCTTCTTCTGGATTTCCACCGCACCCTTGTTGAGCTTCTCGGCGACCTTCTGTTTTGCGTGTCTGGCGGTTTCGCTCGTGGCTGCCGACTTAAAGAGCGTGCCGCACAAGGCCGCAAGCGATCCAAAGAGGTTCTTCAACGCATCGCCCAACCCCGATGAGCCTGGCCCGGTTGGAACGGATTGCCTTACCGCTGGTGGAGGTGGTGGAGGTGTGCCAGTTCCAAGAGACAGTGTGTTGTGTAATGGTTCCCAGCCGGACATGCCCTCCGCCCAGCACATGTCGCTGGGCGAGAGTTCACCTGCCGTGATTTTTCCTGTTATTTCCGCTACCGAATAGGGACCAACCTGCTCTCCTTTACGGATGACGAGATACGATTTGAGACTCTGGCCCGCTGAGATGTTTGGACTCGGCGGCGGGCTGGAGATCGGGTCTTCACCGGCCGTGGCGTCTTCTATCATTCGAGTCGTTGGAGTCGGTGAGACCTCCTCGTCAAGGGACGAGGAGGGGACGACAAAGTCGGCACCGCAGGACGGGCATTGGACGGACTGGTTCTCTTGCCCCGCATCAGCCGCAATCTTTTGCTCGCAGTGTGGACAGTGGAACTTGATGACATTGGCTGAATGTTCTTCTTCTTCGGGTTCGTCCGACTGGCCCGAGCTACCGAATACTTTGTCGAACCGTTTCCAAATATCAGAATTGTCCTCACGCACCGACGTGTTGTCTGAAATCACGCCGCACGCTTTCAGCTCTCTGATCGAGGTGTCGGCCAGAGGCCCCACGGTCTTTTCTCCATCACGGTAGTACCATTTCATAAGAATGTGATTAAGTTTTCGGAAGACGGATCGGTTGCTGCACTATGGTTTTCGCGTTCCGGGAAGAAATCCCTTCACTGTCATCCAGACGACCAGCAACGGCGACAGCAGAGTGAGGATGATCAGCACGGCAACAGTCCCTTTCAGGGCCGTCGGAGTTTCAGCGGCATCCTTGGCACCTGCGGCAATGACTACGGCGACGATCAAGATGCCGCCAATGCAGTTGATGACCACGCTCCATAAGAAGCCCATCAGGATCAAACGGGGGCGACTTCTACCGACGGCAGAGGTTGCAACAGGGGACGGTGTGTATGGTGATGGCGGTTTGGGCGGCGGGGGTGTGGCACTTCCGACGGGAAGTACTCCCTGTATGGGTGCCCATTCGGCCATGCCCTCGGTCCAGCAGAGGTCGTCGCGGGACAATTCACCCGCCGTGAACTTGGTCGTGATTTCCTCCAAGGTGTAAGGGCCGGACTGTTTGTCGTTTCGAATGATGTGATAGGTTTTCATGATTGAAGTCTGGTATGCCTGATCGCGCTCGTTGATCCATCGATCCCTACTGAAGTTGCTTCGTAATGATGGTCCGCCGTTTCAATAGCTCCATCTGTCGCTGCTTGATTTGCTCCAGCGAGTAACTTGCCACGTCGTAGTTCGAGGCTGCGTTGACCACAGTTCCAATGCCTTCCCCGGCGACACCGCCTTCTCCGGATGTGATGCCGTAACCGGTTGCGAAGGACCCGATAAGGGCAGCAAACTCCGCCTGGCTCATCTCGGACTGATGGCGGTATGCGGCGTTGCGGAGCATCACCATCTCGTGGTCGATGGCTTGCAGCTCCGCTCGCAGCTCGGCTTCGTTCGGGCCGCAGGATGCGAGCATCGCCGCGAGTAACATTGGAATCAATGTGGATGGCAATTTCATAAGAGGAGGCGGGGTTAAGTGGTGCGCGAGAGCTTGGAATATTGCTCCGATAGCGGAGCAATTAGCGTATTCGCGCCGTGTAGCGTCAAGCTCCGACAGCGGAGCAATGACAATAAGACGACTGAATCTTGCGGGCAGCCGCGTACGCAAACTGAGGGTGGCGGGTAGCCTCACTCAGGAGCAGCTTGCTGCCCGCTGCCAGACGGCTGGGTGGGATGTGACGCGCGGCACCTTGGCGAAGATCGAGGCGGGGGTTCGCAGGCTCTATGATGCCGAGACCGTGATCCTCGCCAAATGCCTCAAGGTTGACGTCGCAGACCTGCTTGGAGGGTTCCAAACGCCTCAGGCGCTGTCCGTGGTTCGCCAAGGGGCGTCGTGACAAGCCGTGTGTGGGCTGGCTTGGGGCGAAATGCTTCATACACACCCTAGTTCGCCCACCGCCGGAGCATCTCCCCCAAAATCTGAATTATTTTTTCCCGAGCGTTTTCAGGTAAGCCGCGTATCCCGGGAAGTCGCTTTCGAGTCGGAGCAGCTTCATCTCCACCTCGGCCTTGCGGGCCGAGTCCTGACCGGCGATCTCCCGTGCCTTGGATGCGTCTCCATGAGCTTCGGCGAATTTTCCCAGCCTTGCGCGGACTTCAGCCCTGCGGACCAGGGTGTCGGAGCGCTTTTTGGCGTTCTGCGTCGCATCCCCCAGGATCTGGTCGAGTAGGGTCTCGGCCTTGTCTGCCGCGTTGAGGCGGCACAGGAGCTGGACGCGGTAGGACAGGTTGTCGGTGCCGGGCGTGGTGAAGGACGGGTTGGCGATGGCTTGGTTTGCTGCGCCGCGATCACCGGCCGCCTGTGCCAGCAGCAGGTGGGCGAGCTGCACGTTGGGGATCTCGCGCAGGCTGGGGATGGCTTCGAGACACAGATCGAGTTTTTGGAGGGCCAATGCCGGCTCTAAGGCCTCGCGGCTCCAGGTGTGGGACTGGATGGCGGCCAGCGTGCTCTGGAAGAGGTTGTGCTGGTCTGAGCTGAGGTTGAGCCGGGGCAGGTCGTTCTGGACCCAGGTCAGGCTGTTGTAGACGAGCTGGGCATCCTCGTAGGCGTCTGTGAGGGGAACGGATTCTGTCGGTGGGGTGGCAGGCGGGGCTTCGGGTGGCTTGGTTGGGGGGCTGGGCAGTGACTTGGCGGGCGGCACATGCGCCTTATCGGCTGTTGGGGGGGAAAGGAGGGTCTTTGCCCCGAAGCCTGCGAGAATGACCAGCAGACCGGCCGCAAGCCATGGGGTTGGGCGCTGTTGCTTCCGCACAGTAGGGACAGGCGGCGGGGTGTTTGTCGCTGGTCCCGGCTTACCCTCAACCACCCCCGAAACCGCCGCCGCCATGGTTCGAAAATCGACGTAGCGTTCGCCAACCTTCTCTTCCGTGGCCCGGCGTATCACGGTGTGGAGACGCCTCCATTCGGCCCTTTCGGGTTCCGGGAGGGATTGTTCGCCTTGGGGCGGCCAGAGGAAGGCTGCGCGACCCATCTTGTCTGGTGGGTTGCCGGTCAGGAGCGTGTAGAGGGTGGCAGCGGCCCCATACATGTCCGGGAGTCCGTCCCGATACCACGAAGGTGTCGCATAGCCCGGGGTGCCACGGCGGGTGATCTGTGCCGCATCCTCGCCCAGCAGGCTGATGTCACCGAGGCAGGGCGAGCCGTTGAAGAAGAGGATGTTCTCGGGTTTCACATCCCGGTGGACCAGACCGGCGTCCGAGAGCGATTGCAGGGCGTCTAGGATAGGGAGGACCAGCCCGATGATTTCCTGACTGGAAAACCATGCGGTGGCAATGGCCCGGGCTTCGATGAGTGACGCCAGGCTCAGCGGCTGCCAGTCCGGATCTGCGGGATCGACATCCGTGATGCCGTCCGCCAACGGCATGACGTAGTAAAGGCCGGCTGCGTGGCGGTTGATATGCTCGATGGGCACGAGGTGCGGCGAGCGAAGTCGGGCGGCGGCGCTGCGGTAAAGGCCCAGCGAATGGTGTTCCTTTTCGATCAAGTCGGCATCCCTACCGGAAATGAACTTGAGCGCATGGTAACTGCCCGTCGCCCCGGAGCGGCACAGCCAAACCTC
>CAZRGY010000341.1:0-5096 GCA_964599715.1 uncultured Verrucomicrobiota bacterium
CCTATATCCAGAAATTCAGCGGCACGACGTTCGTCGTGAAATACGGCGGGAGCTTCATGGACTCGCCGGATGAAGCCGTGCGCAACGGCGTGGCCCGCGACATCGTTTTCCTCGAGGCCGTGGAGATCAATCCCGTGGTGGTGCATGGCGGCGGCAAGGCCATCACGCGTGCCATGGACAAGGCGGGCCTCAAGGCGGAATTCATCCAAGGCCAGCGCGTCACCGATGAAGCGGCGGTAGCCGTGGTGGACCAGGTGCTTTCCCGGGAACTGAACCCGGAGATCGTGAAGACGATCAATCATCTCGGCGGCGTGGCCCAAGGCTTTGCGGGCACTGATATTTTTACCTGCCAGAAACTGCTGCTCGACGGGCCGGACGGCCAGAAGCTCGACATCGGTTACGTGGGCGAGGTGATCAAGGTGAATACCGCGCCTTTGCTGGAATGCATCGAGCGTGGGGTGACGCCGGTCATCAGCCCGACGGCCAAAGATGCCGAGGGCAAGATCTATAACTGCAATGCCGATGTCGCGGCGGCCATGGTGGCCATCGCGCTGAAGGCCAAGCGGCTCATCTTCATGAGTGATGTCCCCGGCCTCATGCGCGATCCCAAAGATGTCGCGACGGTGATTCCCCATCTGGCTTCCCGGGAAGTCGCCGACCTGAAGAAGGCGGGCATCATCGATAAGGGCATGATCCCCAAAGTGGACAGCGCCGTCGCCGCCGTGAAGGCGGGCGTGGACAAAGTATCCTTCGTGGATGGCCGCATGAACCACGCCGTCATCGTGGAAGTGTTCACTGATGCCGGTGTAGGGACGGAGGTCGTTCTCTGATACAAACACCCGTCTGGCGTTTCTACGCAGAGCGTGATAGAGATACATCATGGATAAGAACTGGACAGTGCCTGAAGGATTGCCGGTGTGGGTTGACCCACAACGGATGAGCGGAGCGCCTTGCTTCGCAGGTACGCGCGTGCCGGTCGAAAGCCTTTTCGCCAACTTGGAAAGCGGTCTCAGTCTGGATGAATATCTGGAATGTTTTCCCGATGTCACCCGTGAGCAGGCAGTGACGGTATTGGAGTTCGCGCGCAAATCCATGTTCAAGGCGGCGGCATGAAAGTGCTTTTGGACGGTTGTGTGCCGCGACTTCTCCGGCGTCATCTCACAAATCATGAAGTTAAGGCCGCACCTCAAATCGGCTGGGGTGAATTGCAGAATGGAGATTTGATAAAGGCGGCGGAAAAGGAGTTCGATGTGTTTGTCACGGCTGACAAGAACCTCCGCTACCAGCAGAATTTGAAAGACCGCAAACTGGCAATCGTTGTGGTGCCGACCAACAACTGGCCGTTGTTGGAAAAGATTGCTGATAAGGTTGTCGCAGCTGTGGATGCCGCCACCCCGGGAAGTTTTACTGAACTTTAAAATCAGTCCTAAGAGTAAAATGAAAGAGATCGTTCCGTCAGCACCGATAGTGCAGAACCAGCAGCAATCCGTTCTGGAATTGTTCCAGCGCAACGTGGTGCCGAGCTATGGCCGTTTTGAACTCGTGTTCAGCCATGGCGCGGGCAGCCATCTTTGGGACGTGAACGGCAAGCGCTACCTGGATCTCGGCAGCGGCATCGCCGTGTGCTCGCTCGGTCACGCGCATCCGGCCATCACCGAGACGCTTATCGAGCAGTCCAAGCGGTTGGTGCACATCTCGAATCTCTACTATCACGAGTCGCAAGGGCGGCTCGCGCAGAAGATCGTGAGCCATCTCGCACCGGGCAAGGTGTTCTTCGCGAACAGCGGTGCCGAGGCGAACGAAGGTCTCTACAAGATCGCGCGGAAGTTCGGCCACGACGAAGGCCGGTTCGAGGTCATCACCACCATCAATTCTTTCCATGGCCGCACGCTCGCGGGCATCTCCGCCACGGGGCAGGAGAAGGTGAAGAAGGGGTTCGAGCCCCTAGTCACCGGTTTCCGGCATGTGCCTTTCAATGATCTGGAGGCGATGAAGGCGGCGATCTCGCCTGCCACGGCGGCCATCTTGATCGAGGGCATTCAGGGCGAGGGTGGCATCACGCCAGCGACCGTGGAGTATCTGCTTGGTTTGCGGCAGTTGTGCGATGAGAAGAAGTTGTTGCTCATGATGGATGGCGTGCAGTGCGGCCATTTCCGCACGGGCCGGTTCCAGAGTTTTCAACGCATCTTGGAAGGTGTGCCCGGCGGGGAGAAGTTCATGCCGGATGCCATCTCCATGGCGAAGTCCCTCGGTGGCGGTTTTCCCATCGGCGCCTTTTGGGTGCGGCGCGAGGTCCATGGCGTTAAGCTGGAGGATATCCTTGGACCTGGCACGCATGGCACGACCTATGGTGGCACGCCCTTGGGCTGCGCGGTGGCTTTGAAGATCATCGAGATCGTCGAGAAGGATAAGCTGGCCGACAACGCGCGGAACTTGGGAGCATTCCTCAAGGAAGGGCTGGAGCATCTGGCCAAGACGTATCCGCACGTGGTGAAGAATGTGCGCGGCCTGGGCTTCATGCTCGGCTTCGAGCTGTCCACCGAGCTGCCGGCATTCAAAGCCAGTGACAAACCGGCCTCCATCCAGTTCGTGAATCGCCTGCACTCGATGGGATTGATGACCATTCCCTCAGGCGCGGCAGTGGTGCGGCTTTTGCCTTCGCTCAACCTGACCAAGAGCGATGCGGAGGAAGGTCTGACTATCATCGAGCAGGCGGTCAAGGCGGTGGCGTAAGGGGCTTTTTCCAACGAGGACACCCCGACCGATGGCACGAGGTTCAGGACGAGGGCGATTTTACCTTCGGTTACTTTATCGTAAATTTCCGTAAAAACCCGTGGACAAACTACGGCTGACTTCACTATAAACTGCGTTTTCCCCTCGTCGAAAAGGGGAGGCAGGCGGGCGGCCCACGACCCGCGACTTTGCTTTTTAGGGCTAGCGAATATGAAGCATCTGTTGAGTTTGGAGACGATGTCCCGTGAGGACATGGAACAGGTTTTACGCGATACGGCG
The DNA here is from genome assembly GCA_964599715.1 of uncultured Verrucomicrobiota bacterium. Lineage (GTDB taxonomy): Bacteria > Verrucomicrobiota > Verrucomicrobiia > Limisphaerales > JAEYXS01 > JAEYXS01. The sequence continues at coordinate 3,013 of CAZRGY010000341.1, forward strand.
GTCTTTAAGCAGACGCGCGGCAAGCATGCCACGCAGCCGCTCGCGGGACAGACGTGGGCGCTCATCTTCTCCAAATCTTCCACGCGCACGCGGGTTTCCTTCGAGGTGGGCATCCGTGAATTGGGTGGAAACGCCCTGTTCCTGAATGCGAACGATATCCAGCTCGGTCGCGGCGAACCGATCAAGGACACCGCGCGGGTCTTGGGTCGCATGATCCATGGCGCGGTCATCCGCACCTTTGCACAGGCGGATGTGGATGAATTTGCCAAGTATTCAAATATCCCCACGGTCAATGCCCTCACGGATGAGGAACATCCCTGCCAGATTTTGACGGATATCTTCACCTATCAGGAAAAGGTCGGCCCTATCCAGGGCAAGGTGGTGACGTTTGTGGGGGATGGCGCGTGCAATGTGCCCGCCAGTTGGATTTTTGCCGCCGCCAAGCTGGGTTTTGAGCTGCGCATCGCCGCTCCGAAAGCCTATCAACCCAGCGCAGAACTGCTGAAGCGCGCAGTTGGTCCCGGCAAGATCGTTTGCACGGAAGATCTGAAGGCCGCCGCTACCGGGGCGGATATCCTCTATACGGATGTCTGGATCTCCATGGGCAAAGAGGCGGAAGCGGCTGAACGCATCAAGGATCTCGCGGGCTATCAGATTAATGCGGAACTGGTTAAGCTGGCCAAGCCGGGTGCACTGGTGATGCATTGCCTGCCTGCCTATCGCGGCAAGGAGATCGACGAGGAGACCCTCGAAGCGCACGCCCAGACCATCTTCGATGAGGCTGAGAACCGTCTGCACACGCAGAAGGCCATCATGAACTGGATGGTTTCCTGATTTTTCCCCGCACTGGACGTTCCGCGACGGGGTGTTACACTATCACCTGATATGTCAACGCAAGTTCCGACAGCTCCCGCGAAAATCAACCTGCGCCGGCCCGATGTGATGGAGGCCGTCCAAGCGCAGGTGATCACGCATTACCGCAGCGATTTGGTGAACCGCATCCGCGATAACGGCGGCGTGCTCTCCGCCCCCGGTGCGTTGACCATCAAGCTCGCGAAGGAGTTCGGCTTTTGCTACGGCGTGGAGCGGGCCATCGATCTGGCTTATGCGGCCCGCAAGGTTTTCCCCGAGCCCCGCAAGATCTACCTGCTGGGCGAGATCATCCATAACCCGGAGGTGAATGATCAGATCCGCAACATGGGCATCAAATCCATCTCCCCGCATCCGACGGATGAGGACATGGCCATGCTCACGGCGGATGATGTCGTCATCATCCCGGCTTTCGGTACGGAAGTGGTCACGCGTAACAAGATCATCGCCAAGGGTTGCCAGATCGTGGACACGACCTGTGGCGACGTGATGAGTGTGTGGAAGCGGGTGCGCCAGTATTCCAAGGAAACGGTCACCAGCATCATCCACGGCAAGGCCAAGCACGAGGAGACGAAAGCGACGACCTCACAGGCCACGGCTTACGGCACCGGCCATTATCTGGTGGTGTTCACGCTGGAGGAGACGGATTACGTCTGCAACTACATCCTGAACGGCGGGGACAAAGAAGAATTTCTGGAGAAGTTCAAAGGGGCTTACTCCCCGGGCTTCGATCCCGAGCAGCATCTGCAGACTGTAGGTGTGGCGAACCAGACCACGATGCTCCGCGGTGAGACGGAAGAAGTGCAGCGCCGTATCCGTGCCGCCTTGGAAAAGAAGTATGGCATCAATAATCTGGGCCAGCACTTCCGCTTCTTCGATACGATTTGCGGTGCGACCCAAGACCGGCAGGACGCCTTGCAGCGCATGCTGAAGGAGAAGATGGACCTGCTCATCGTGGTGGGCGGTTACAATTCCTCGAACACCTCGCATCTCGCGGAGATGGGTGAGAAGGTGTTGCCGACGTTCTTCATCAAGAACGCGGCCAAAATGGTTTCGCCAGGGCTCATCAGCCATTGGGACCAGCATAACAACCTGGAAGTAGAGACGCAGAACTGGCTGCCGGAAGGCGAGATCACCGTGGGTATCACCGCCGGTGCCTCCTGCCCGAACAACCTGATCGAGGACACCATTCGCCGGGTCATCGCGCTCAAGGG
>CAZRGY010000342.1:0-5079 GCA_964599715.1 uncultured Verrucomicrobiota bacterium
GGCGACGCCGGTGCTGCGGTCGTTGTGCGTGTGCAGGCTGATGATGAGCGACTCACGGTTCTTGATGTTCGTGCAGATCCATTCGATCTGGTCGGCATACACGTTCGGCATCGCGACCTCCACGGTATCCGGGAGGTTCAGGATCATCTTGTTCTGCGGTGTGGGCTGCCAGACATCCATCACGGCCTCGGAGACTTCCTTGGCAAATTCCACTTCCGTCGCCGAGAAGCTCTCCGGTGAGTATTGCAACATCACCTCGGTGCCCTTCAGGCGGTGCAAGCGGTCTTTGATCCACTGCGCGCCCTGTACGGCGATGGCCTTGACCTCTTCCTTCGTCTTGCCGAACACCACGCGGCGTTGGGCGGGCGAGGTCGAGTTATAGAGATGGATGATGACCTTCTTCGCGCCGATCAAGGATTCGATTGTACGCTCGATCAAGTCCTCGCGCGCCTGCACGAGCACCTGGATGGCGACATCATCCGGTATATGCTTCTTCTCGATGAGCAGGCGGTTGAAGGCGAACTCGGTGTTCGAGGCGGAGGGGAAACCGACCTCGATCTCCTTGAAGCCGCACTTCACCAGCGTCTGAAAAAGCTCCAGCTTTTGGGCCACGTTCATGGGCACGGCGAGGGCCTGGTTGCCATCGCGCAGATCGACGCTGCACCAGATGGGGGCTTGCGTGAGGACACGGGAGGGCCACTGCCGGTTCGGTAACTGAACCGGCGGGAACGGACGGTACTTCGTTGCTGGGTTCTTTAACATGTTGTCTCTCTACTTTCTATTTATCGCCCATCACGCGCAATCCCGGCAGTGCGGAAAAACAAAACCCCCACCGCCGAGGCGGCGGTGGGGGCGAAATCTTGTTGCGATTCTACCAAACCCCGACCACCGCGCAGCTAAGCAGCAGCGCGTTCAACGACAGTCGAAGGTTAAGTGAATAGTTCACGTTGAGATGGATAGCCTTGGAAGAGCGGAGCGTCAACCGGTTTTTCAGGGACTAACCCGATGACCAGACCTTGCACCCTATTTCCAGGCATTGCGCCATTGGTCGGGCGTCCAGCGGCCCTCGTCCATCTCGATGAGATCGAAATCCGTGAGCACCGTGCCGTCTTCCGGCAGGCCGTATTGCTTGATCATGTCCGGGATAAATCCGTCGGTCTCATCATCGCGCCAGCCACGCTTGCTCATGAAACTATTGAAGATAAGGATCTGCTCATCGTTCAGACGACGGCCATTGGCCTCGCACCAAGCCAGCACATCTTCATCAGCCAGATCGGAGAGGACGAGGCTTTTGACGTCCTCGTAGCGCACATCGAGATAACGGCAGATGCGGCCATCGAAGCCCTTGCCCAGCATCTCGAAATACTCCTCCGGTAGTTTCCCGGCCGCGTGCAGCCGGATTTTCGAACACATGCGCGCGAAGTAAAAGATGCCCCGCGTCTTTTCGTAACAGCCCTTGATGCCATCAATTTTCATAAGGATTTTTGATCCGTCTTGCCAACCCTTACTTCCTGGCCTCGGGCGTGATGCTCAATTCTACCTTCTTGCCGTCACGCAGGATCACCACCTTGACCGGCACACCGATTTTCACGGCATCGAGTGCATACGTGTAATCATAGATGTTCGCGATCTTCTGCCCCGCGAATTCCACGATCACATCCCCGTTCTTGATCCCCGCCTTGTCCGCCGGACTGCCGCCGCGCGCTCCGCTCAGCTTCACGCCCTGCACCTCGGATGCATAATCCGGGATCGTCCCCAGATACGCACGAAGACCATCGCGCGAGCCGCCCTTGTCGCTCTTCTCCACCTTCACGTAATCCGGCCGCTCACCCGATTTCGCGAGATCCAGCACGATACGACGCGCCATCTTCGTGATGCGCTCCATGCCCTCGTAGTTCAGCGTGTCCGTGTCATCCGCCGGGCGATGATACTGCTCATGGCTGCCCGTGAAGAACGCCAGCACCGGGATGTTCTTCGGATAAAACGCCGTGGTATCCGTGGGCAGATACGGATCCTCCTGCAAGGTCAGACTAAACCCGCCCACCACATTCGCTTTCTCGATGAGCCCCTTCCACGCGCTCGAGGAGCCGATGCCCTGCAGCGTGAGCTTGTTCTCGCGCAAGCGTCCCACCATGTCGAAGTTCAGATATGCCACCACATTCGAGAGTGCCAACGTCGGATGCTCCGCAAACTTCGAAGAACCTATCAACCCCATCTCCTCGCCCGACCAGAATGAGAACACCACGCCGCGCGTGAACGCCGTCGGATTCTTCGCGCGCTCCGTCGCCAGATTCGCCGCCAGCTCCAGGATGGCCGCCACGCCGGAGGCATTGTCATCCGCGCCATTATGGATCTGCCCCTCCTCGCCCTTGATGCCAAACCCACCTGTCTCGCCATGACCCAGATGATCATAGTGTGCACCGAGCATCACATACTCATTGCCTGACACCGGCGGGATCACGCCCACCACATTGCGATCCAGTTTCTTCAGGTGATTCACCTTCGTAGTGATGTTCACCGTCAGGCTCGGCAGCTTGAACCGCACATCCGCGCCATGCGGGTCTTCCTGGTCCAGCGCGTCCTGCAATTGCTTCCACGTCTTGCCTGTGCCCGCCAGCATCGCATCCGCCACTTTGCCCGAGATGGTCGCCGCCACAATGCCCGAACCTGCCAGGCTGCTGTCATACGTCATCGGTGCCAGCTCACCCGGATTTGGCGAATTCGGCCCCGTCACCACCAGGAGCGCCTTTGCCCCATGCGTCCGCGCGACGAGTGCCTTGTAGCGCAGGCCGGCATAGCGGTTCAGTTCCGCGCGGCGTGCCTGGTCCACACCTTCCGGTACATAACGGAACGCCACCACGATCTTGTTCGAGACATCCAATGTGCCGCCGTAGGAATCATATCCCTCGCCCAGCTTGCCCGGCACCGTGAGCCCATAACCCACAAACACCACCTCGCCGCTCACCTCGCCATTGGCGCTGAACGACAACGGCCGGAAATCCTTCTCCACTTGGTAACTCGCCTCCCGCAACGTCTCGCCGCTCTTGTGCAAGACCAGTTTATTTTCGTTCGTCACCGTCTGGACGCCCGCAGTGAATTCGAAATTCTGGAAATACGTTCCCTTGTCACCCAGCGGCTTCACACCTGCCGCCTGCAATTCCTTCGCGATGTACTCAGCTGCCATCTGCGCGCCCTTTGTACCCGTTAGCCTTCCTTCCAACGCGTCACTCGCCAGATAAGCTACATGCGCGTGAAGGTCATTAGTGCTGATGACCGAGCTCACCGCGGTACTGTTAGCGGAGGTTGGAGCGGGCTTCGTCTCCACCGGCGCCGAACCTTTCGCACCCGCTGACTTCAATGCCGCCAACGCCGCCGCATGATTCCAGTTCGCCATGAAGAGTTGCGAACCGCTCCCGCCGCGATTCGATGTCCAGCACAGCTTCTTCCCGTCCGGCGAGAACACCGGCAAGCCATCGAAGCCATCCGTGTAGGTCACGCGCACCGGTTCGCGCGTCCCCTTCGCATCCACCAGATAGAGTTCGAAGTTGGCAAAGCCCTCTTTGTTCGCGGCAAAGATCGCATACTCGCCTGAGGGATGAAAATACGGCGCCCACGACATCGCCTTGAAATCCGTGAGTTGCTGAACATCGCTCCCGTCCAGCTTCATCGTGAAGATGTCCGCGATGTCGCCCTTCTCGCTGAAGTGCCGCCACACGATGCGTTGTCCATCCGGCGTGAAGAACGGTCCGCCATCATAGCCCGGCTTGTTTGTGAGCCGACGCTGGTTCGAGCCGTCGGCGTTCATGATGTAGATCTCGCCGAAATACGCCGGGTCCACCAGATAGCGCTGATGATCCGCCGGCGCGAGCTTGTCCAGCGGGAACGCATCCCGCATCGAGCAGAACACGATCTGTTTCCCGTCCGGTGAATACCCGCCTTCCGCGTCGTATCCCTCCGCCGTCGTCAACCGTTTGACCTTCGAGCCATCGCGCTTCGCAGAAAAGATGTCGAACGTCTCATCATAATCCCACGAGTAACGCCGCGATTTGCCTGAGGCGCGGAAATCCAGTTCGCCCTTCTGCTTCGCCTTCGCCTCCGCATCCAGATGCGTGGAGGCGAACATCAGCTCGTCGGAGTTCGGCCGGAAGAAGGAGCACGTCGTCTTGCCATAGCCCGGCGAGACCCGCTGGCTGTCGCCCGTCTCCAGGTCCAGCGTGTAGATCTGGTAGAAGGGATTCTCCGCATCCCGCTCGCTCTGGAAGATCAGCTTCTTGCCGTCCGGTGAGAAATACCCTTCACCACTGCGCCGTCCTTCGAACGTGAGCTGGCGAGTCTGCGAAACAAACGTCCCCTCATCCGCCGCGAGGACCGCCGCCGCGTTCAAGCCGAGCGCGAGTGCCAAACCCATTCCACTAAGCCAATGCCTCTGTTTCATACGTAGAATCTGACTCAGTAAAGCATACATCTGCACAAAGAACAGAGGGGAATTATTCCATCAAAAGGTCTCCCGATATTACTTCGCCGCCGTCACCTTCTTGCTGTCGCCGCCCAGCTTGGCCTTGTTCTTCGCCCAGTCCGGGTTCGGCTCGGCAGACCAGATTTTCAGATCTCGCACGCTGCCTTCCACGCCGGCCACGAACATGATGCTGCGCTTTTGTGAAGCGATCAGTGGATGACTCCCAGTAAGGCTCTGCCCGTTCAACGTGCCGACTATCTCGTCGCCCATTATCTCAAAGGTCACCCGCTGCCATTCACCCAGTTTGATGGGGCTTTTCAACTGGCCCAAAGGCACCGCCTTATCAGGACCGCCGTGGTCGTTGTCATCCTTCTGGATGCGCATGCCGCCTTCGCTCAAGATGATGCTGCACACGTAATCCTTGTCATCTGTGGTGCGGATGCTGAAGGAGCGGTACTTGCGACCCTCCATTTGCACGTCATTCAAACGCACCTCGCACGAGATGATCACGTTCTTGAAATCAAACGCATACGACGCCGTGGCCGGATGCGAGACCTTAGGATTCTCCCGCCCGGTAAATGCACCACCCGCCACTTCCCAAGTGCCGCCACGCTCCACCACAT
>CAZRGY010000343.1:0-5069 GCA_964599715.1 uncultured Verrucomicrobiota bacterium
GATCTCGACAAGTTCCTCGCCATCTTGAGCCTCACGCGCGAAGACATCCTTGCGGCGGACGATCAAAAGATAACCGCAGCCATCCGCACTCTGGCTGCCAAGCTCCCAACGTATATCACGTTGAAAGATGTGAAAAAGCGCTGGGGCCATGGCCAGGAAGACGTCTTTCCGGTCGCTCAATTCGAGAAACTCTGGGGTGACCTCACTGCACTGCCGGAGATTGATAGTCGATTCGTCGTTGTGCCCCGCCTGCGTGGTCAGCAACTCAAAGAACCAGCCCAACTTGACGGCTGGCTCCGCGATGGTTCAGCGGCTTACGTGGAGGGCCTGTGCGCGTGGGGATAGTCACTTGCCTATCAACTCCGTTATCGGCTTCCCCGCCTGCGGCACTTCCGCACCGTAATCCAATCCTAATAATGCAGCTAAGGTAGCTGCGACCTGGTTCTGTCCGAAATTGCCTGTTTTGCTACGCTCTCCCAAAGCCGGGGTATCCGGCCCCAGTGCAGCAATCCAGATATTGTCTGCCCCTAAGGTCGCTGCACCGTGGTTGCGCCAGTCGCTCTTACCAGCCCCCCGACCATGATCTGTCGTGATGACAATCGTGGTCTTATCTCTGTATTCCGGCAGTGTCTGTATGGTTTCCCATAGTTTCCGGATCATTCCATCGGCCTTGTTAGCGGATTGCAGCACCAGATCATACCTTCCTTCATGCGCCCAATCATCCGTTTCCCCGAAGGATAGGTACATCAATCGTGGCTTCTGCGTCCGCAGATGCTCAAGCGCCGCCTGATACACCATGGCATCTGGCAACACCCCTTTGAACACCTGCACCGAATCAGCTGCCAATTCGCCCAACAAGCGGTTACCACCGCTCTTGGGCAGTTTTTGAAATGTCTCGATATCAGCAAAGACCGGCAATCCGCTGCGCTCAACATTGATGATATAAGGAAACACATCCCAACAAGTGAATGCCGCCACCTTGCCCGTAAAGGCCGGTTTACCGTTAAGCCATTCCAAAATGGTCACATTTGGATTCGGACGTTTCGCGTTGCTGTTGATCCGTCGGTCAGGGAATCCGCATAGCAACTCGTTATAACCCGGATAGGAAAAATTCATCCCATTGGTCACACGGACCGCGCTTCCTTTGTTCGTGTTGCCGAGAAGTTGCCCCTGCTTCGCCACCTCACTCCACAAGAATGGCATCAAGGCTTCCCGACGCGTTTCCGGCGTATCTCGCCAGAAGGATTTCTTCAGCCCGTCAACATCCTTCACCCCACCATTCTCCTTGCTCAAGAGCAGTTCTTCCGCCCCGGTGAATACCTCCTGCCAGCGCAATCCATCCAGCGTGATGAAAATCACACTCTTAGTTTTCAAATCGGCGGCTTGAAGTGTATTTGCAAGTTGTAACACACAACAGGCCAGAAAAAGGCATGCTTTGAGAACGGCGGCTTTCATTGATAACTCAAAACATGTAAGTTATCCTATTAAACGACAATCTTTCTTCATAGAACATTGCCCTGCCAACCTTGATGTGGCATCTTTTGATAAATGCCAGAAGAGGTTCAGCCAGCAAATGGTTTTCTTCATCCGGGGCGTTTGAGCGCGCTCGGAGCGGTTTTCTTTTCGGCAACCACAATCTCTGCAATCTTCCTTAGCACTTCGCTCTTCTCTCCCTTGCTGATACTGGGTCCATTGATCACCATGATATTGTGTTTCGCACAGTATCAGCTATGCCGTCCCTTCAGATTAGCCGGAAAACTAACCATCCTGAGCCTTGCCCTGTGGCTGTTACCAGCACTCATGATGCTGGGTTACGGTTGGTGGTCCGGTCAACCAAAACAGCGTTTTGAAGCACTTGTGCTCCGTCCCTTGCCCGCTGGCATCACAAACCTGACTGGCAAAGGTTTCACCGGTATCGAGGGGGCGTGGATTTTCACTTTCCAGTCGGACCAAGCTGCGATCGATCATATCGCGCAATCCCGTCAGCTTGTCCCAACTCTGCCTGAAAAATGGTTGTCGTCACCAGCAGATGCCCGCGAAGCAGCTTTGGTTGGCTTGCTGAATGAAGAAATTAGCGCCCACCTGAGTCAATTCCATCCGGCCCACATCGCCTGGGAGAAACCCGAAAAAAGAAGCAATCAGGTTGCGACGGAATCGGCCATGACTCAGCCCACTCTTAAACTCTATTTTGAGCGATCAAGCGGACGGGCAATCCTGCTATTCTTTCTTCCCTAGCGCGCTCATTTCTTATAATCCCGCCAGATCCAGCGCATCGCTTCCGGGAACAATTGCGTTCCATGGTTGCTGCTATGCACGCCTTCACCGAAGACAAACTTGTGGTCATACCCCTTCTCTTTCAGAGCTGCAGCCATCGCCTTGTTTGCTTCGGGCCAAGAGCCGAACTGGTTCACAATGTCGTTTGAACCATCTTGCTGGAAGATGCGGATCGGCTTCTTGGGCGAACTCTTCACTAGTTCAGGATACTTGTTACCACCCCGGATGTTCGTGAAGCTACCAACTGTGGTGAAACATTTGCGGAACTGGTCCGGTCGCTCCCAGCAAACTGTCCATGCGCAAATGCCACCTGAGCTGCTGCCCGCGATGCACCGGCCTTCCGGATCCTTGGTCAGGTTATATTTCTTTCCCACTTCTGGCAGAATCTCTTCCAAGAGGAACTTGGAATAGACATCGCTCAGCGTGTCATACTCCACACTGCGGTTGGCTGGAGGTGCCGGACGTCCGTCTTTACGTTTGCGCGGTGGCTCGCCTGGTTTCAAAGGCCGGTCACCGGGCTTGATGAAGATACCGATAGTCACCGGCATCTGCTTCTTGTGGATGAGATTATCGAACACAGTTGGCGCCTTATACATCAAGCCATCCTGACAAACGAACACGCACGCCGGCTTGCTCGCATCATACTGCTTGGGCACATATACCCAGTATTTACGGACCATTCCCGGGTAAATCTTACTGTCATTCCACTCGTATTCCGTGACCGTTCCCTTAGGCACTCCGGGTTGTTCGAGAGAGTCTGGTGTCAGCTTCTTGTATTGGTCATCTGGGGAGGGAGCCTTGGGTTCGGCGGCGTGCAAAAACGACGCAGCCAGCAATAAGGTGCCTAACAGCACAGGAGATTTCATGGGCGCGAGTTTTGCCACGCGACAGGAGAACTGCAAGCGGCGAAACAACCCAACTTGATCAATAGTCGAACACGCTGATCTCCCGGTTCGCTTTCCGCAATTTGCGGCAAAGCCCTAACGCGAGATTCTTTAACAAGGTGATCTTGATGTTCGGATGTGTATGTCTCAAGGCTTCAAAGTCATCCAGCTTCAGCAACTCACAAGTCATATCCAAGTCCGCGGTCACCACGGCGGAGCGTGGTGCCCGGTCCAGCATCGCCATCTCGCCAAACGCCATTCCCGGAGAAAAGGTGGCGATGCGCTTCTGCTCACCACTTGCCAATGTCACCGTGACGCTAGCGCTGCCAGCCTTGAGGAAGAACAACTCTTTGGCTTCTTCCCCGAAACGTACAATCACCTCTCCGCTTTGATAAGATTGGCGGGAGAGCATAGCTTTTATGGCAATGCGTTCTTCGGCACTAAGCCCGTCAAAAAGCTCGTAGTCATCCACCTCTATCGTATGGTCCGGACTCCAAGCCGCCATACGGCTCGCCAACAGTTTGTCCTCACACCATTCCAGCGCCAAATCCATCTCGCCGAAGGTCAGATAGTAATCGTTGATCTTGTCTTTCAGCTTGAAGCGAAGATAACGTCGCAAGCCAGGAACCTTGCCAGGATGGGTGAAGACCACCGGCTTACCCATGGCTGTCAGCTTCATCAGCAACTCATAGAACAGGTGGCTGGCACTCTCGTTCAAGCTGAGGATGTGCTTAAAGTCCAAGACTAGATAATCAAGCGAGTCCAGTGAGTTCATGATAGTCTCAATCACCACTTCGGTGGTCGAAAACACCAAATCGCCCTGCAACTGGTATACCTGCACTGTTTTACCGAATTCCCGGATGATCATCGACTCTTCCGGCGTCCTCACCCGGCTGGAATTCACCTCCGATGCATTGAACTTGAGCCGGAGAACCGACTTGCTCGCCATAGGGGTGTTGAACAGATGCAAATCCAGATGGCGGGAGATGTCATCACACACCTTGATACCGCGCACACTGTTCCCATGCTCATCCAACGGAGGGGAGTAAACACAAATGCCCATCTGCCCGGGCAGAACCGCAATAATACCGCCTGAAACACCGCTCTTCGCCGGCATACCCACCCGGTAGATCCATTCCCCTGCGTAATCATACATACCGCAAGAGCCCATCACGCTAAGCACACTCTCGACGTATTCACCCCGCATCGCTTGACGTCGGGTGACGGGATTCATGCCGCAATTCGCCAAAGTTCCAGCCATGATCGCCAGATCACGGCAAGTCACCGAGATGGAGCATTGCTTGAAATACTGGTCCACGACGGGATCGGGTGACTCTGTCAGGATGTCGAAATTACGGAGCATATGCCCGATCGCCCGATTACGATGCCCCGTCTCACTTTCCGATCGATAAACGCCATCATCCAAGGTCAACTCGCGTCCCGCCATGGCGGAGAAAGACTGCAACACGCGGTTGAAACGGCTTTGATGAGTCTTACCGGCAATCAATCCCGCCGTGGCAATAGCACCGGCATTGATCATCGGGTTACGCGGGCGTCCCGTATTCGATTCGAGGCTGATGGCATTGAAAGCATCACCCGTAGGCTCAAGCCCCACCTTGGATAGCACAACAGCGCGGGTGTTATCCTCCAAAGCCATACCATAGACAAAAGGTTTGGAGATGGACTGGATCGTGAAAGGCTGCCGACTATCCCCCACCTCGTAAACATGCCCACCGGCCGTGACGATACAGATTCCAAACCAGTCTGGGTCAGCCTTGGCCAGCTCGGGAATATAAGTGGCAACTTTGCCGCCCTTCTCGCCAGCAAATTTCTGGTGAAGTCCCGCCAAGAGATCGGCAATCGGAGAGGTTATCTCTGAATTTGAAATGGGCTTCTTATCTGAATCCGCTA
>CAZRGY010000344.1:0-5054 GCA_964599715.1 uncultured Verrucomicrobiota bacterium
CGAAAGCAGCCGCTGCGTTGAATCACCCGAACATCGTCCATGTCTATGATTTCGCACAGGAGGACGGACAGGCGTATCTGGTGATGGAGTACATCGAGGGGCAGGATTTGGCCAAAATCGTGAGCCAGACCGGCAAGATGCCCTTGAAGGATGCCTTGAAAATCGTGGCGGATGTGGCGAGCGCACTCCAGGAAGCTCACAGCAAGGGAATCATCCATCGCGATATCAAGCCGGCGAACATCTTGCTGACGACCAAAGGTGTGGTGAAGGTCTCGGACTTGGGGCTTGCGCGTCATCTGGATGATGATTCGGACCTGACGGCGACGGGAGCCGGCATCGGGACGCCGCATTTCATGTCCCCAGAGCAGGCAAGGGATGCGCATCATGTGGATCACCGCGCGGACATCTATTCATTGGGTATCACGCTGTTGTACCTGCTGACCGGCAAGCGTCCTTATGAAGGCAAGTCTTCATACAGCATCGTGCTGGCGCATTCGACCGAGCCGTTGCCGAGCGGGCTGGAGTTGGGGACGGAACTGCCTGAGTCAGTGGAGGCATTACTGCACAAGATGTCCGCGAAAGAACCGGGTGACCGGTATGCGGATTATCCGACACTGCTGGCGGATATCAAACGGGTGCAGCGCGGGGAGATGCCCGAAGGCAAGTTGGGGCAGGATAATTCGACGGTGCCTTTTGTGCTGCCGAAGAAGATTCCGTCGTCCCCCGCCAATTCTCCCAAGCCACTGGATATCACAGCCACGGTTCCGGGGGTCACTTTGCCGACGCAAACCCAAACTGGGGAATCACGCTTTTTACAGATCGCGATGGCGGTGGGGATACTTTGCACGGCGATCGTCTCGCTGGTGGCATTGATGCACAGCTTGAAGGACAGGGAGCCGCAGAAAATCGCGGAAGCAGCAGATAAGGCTGATGATGGTGCGAGCACGGGTGAGAAAAACAAGGAGCTGACCCCCGAAGATTATCAAGCCCTGGAGCAGATGCTGTCCCAGCCCCGGGCCGGGGCTGGCATGCGTGGCAGCGCAATGGAAAGGCCCGACCCGTTGACTCCATTGCCACCTGAACTGGATCATCTCAAGGATGCACCGGTAGCTGAAATGATGGCGGAAGCGGATGCTTATGCCAAAGCGAGCCCGACCGACTACCGGGGAATCATTGACCGGTATGACCAAGTTTTGCGGAAGGCCGATGATCCGGAACTCAAGCGGGATGCAACGGCCAAGTGGGGAGATTGGCAGCGCCGTCAGTATGAGGCGGTCCAGATGGAGTATGCCACTTTTGCGGCGAAGGTGAAGCTAGCGATCGCCGAGAAGGGGCATCGGATCGGCATGCAGATGTGGAAAGATTTTCCAGACTCACTGCGCGGTGTCCAGTCAGACATCTATGTGAAAGAGAATATCATGCGGGATTTCCCGCCGCCTAATGTTGGTGAGCAAGGACTCCGCAATGGCCCGCCACGCTTGAGGAATGGCATGCCGCCAAAGCAAAAGTAAGTTTTTTTGAAGACTGATTTTACGGTTTCTTAACATTAACTCGCCTCTGACCACACGAAGGCTTTACAATCGTCCCATCTCCTATGGGCAAGCCTATGAAAGAAGTTGTCTTTTTAGTCAGTCTTTTTGTGTCCTTTGCCGGCGTGATAAATTTGCAGGCACAACCTGATCGAGGACCGATCAACCAGCAGCGCCCCCAGCGCGATACCGTGCTGGCCAGTGTGGGCCCCAGCACGAACATGGTGAGCATCAGAGTGGAGGGAGCGATACGGGTGATCCAGGCAAACGGCTGGCCAGATCATGTGCCGGGACAGTTTCCGAACCGGGGGAATCCGAACACCATACGTCCGCAGAGTTATACATTCCGGATGACCACCAAGCCGGCCTTGGCGGCGAATCTTACGCCGAACAACGGTGCTTTTTTTGGCGTGGCTTTGAATGGGGTGCCGTTTGAACCGGGAACGGGCGAGTTTTGGAACGGGGATCGCCGCTGGAACTACGAGGCGATGTCCGGTCAGATCAACTTGGGGCTGGACCAGCATCATGCCCATGTGCAGCCGACGGGTGCTTATCATTATCATGGCCTGCCGCTGGGCTTGATCCAGAAACTGGGAGGCACAGCGAAGAAGATGACACTGTTGGGTTATGCGGCCGACGGTTTTCCTATCTACGCGAACTACGGGTATACGGATGCGAAGGACACGAACAGTCCGATCAAGATGATGAAGTCCAGCTACCGGGTGAAGGAGGGATTTCGGCAAGGTGGACCCGGTGGAAAATATGACGGCAAATTCACGGCGGATTATGAATATGTGAAAGGCTCGGGGGATCTGGATGAGTGCAATGGACGGTTCGGCCCCACACCGGAATATCCGGGAGGTATCTATCACTACTATATCACGGAAGAATTTCCCCAACTCTCACGGTATTGGAAAGGGACCGCCGGGGATGGTTTTCGTAAGGGACCGCCGGGTGGTGGTCGTGGTGGCCCAGGAGGTCCCGGTGGATTTGGTGGACCTCTGGGAGGTGGTCCAGGGAATGGTCGCCCGCCGGGCGGTGGACGCCCTCCAGGTGGTGGACCACCGGATGGTCAGCGGCCGCCAGGATTTTAATCCAACTTCAACCCGTCCAGCACGGACGCCAAGCTGTTCAAATCTCCGACAGCTGCTTTGGGTTGCGGCTTGGGGTTGAGCATCCGCTTCATGTATTCGGCGGCGTCAGCCACGTTGTTCACGGACTTGGGCAGGGTGGCCCCGGCAGCATTGGGGTGGCCGCCACCTTGAAAGAGTTGCGCGACAGACAGGGCCTCGCCGTTCTTGCTGCGAAAGCTGACCATGATGACGCCACTGGCGCGCCGGAAAATCGTGGCGAGCACAGGATAGGGAGTGGCCTGTTCATTGAGCAAGCGATGCACGATGAGGTTCACATTTCCCACGACGGTATTCACCCAGCCGACTTTTTCACTCAAGGGAACGATATTGTTCCGGCTCCAGTTGAAACCGATGGGATCTTCCACACTGCGCTTCACGGACATGACTTCCAACAGCGGGTGATCCAGCAGGTTTTCCAAGCGGCCTTCGATGATCTCGTGGAGGTTCCAAAAACCATAGGTCTTCACTAGGTTGGCGTAGTCTTGGGCGAGGACGAAATCGGGGGCATCTTCTATGAATAGGTCAGCGATGTTATTTAGGTAAACGAGCCGCTCGAGGGCCGGGGAGGCAAGGCCGTGCTCGCAGGCCAGCTCATAGCAAAGGAGGCCGGCGGATTTGCCGGTATCATGGATGAGCTGCGCGTGTTTGGGAGTGGCCTCGGTGATGTGGTGGTCCAGCACCAGCCAGTTGGGCTTGTCGAAGCGGGTTTCAAACGTGAAGTCGCTTACCCAGGCAGACTTGTCCGACATGCTCCGCTGCTTCCAGAAATTGTTATGATGGGCTTCGAGTTTGATCTGCTCGCCAAAGAGTTTTTCGGCCAGGGCGCGGAGGATCAGGCCGGAGGTGAGTCCGTCCAGGTCGCTTTCATGAGTGAGGATAACGTCGGGCTTGGGCAAATCGATAGCCATCGGAAGGGGTTTAACGGTGCTTGAACCTTTTGGCGAGGAAAGACGACGGAAAAGGCATATTTATTCCAGACCATTATATCCGCATCTCTGCTGACCGCGATTTTTTGCTTTCCGGTTTTGGTGGAGAACGCAGAATGGCGTGGTCCGGCGAATCTCAGGCAAGGGGACGTCCTTTGTCTGCTGACGACGGCAAACTTGATACTACATGAATCTATTCGATCTTACGGGTGAGGTGGCGGTGGTCATCGGGGCGACCGGCGTTTTGGGTGGTTCACTGGCTGAAGGTTTGGCCGCAGCGGGGGCCAAGGTGGCTGTGCTGGGCCGTAATCAGGAACGTGGCGAAGCACGCGTGAAAGCCATCCAGGCCAAGGGCGGACAGGCGGCGTTCTTCACGGCGGACGCCATCAGCCGTTGCAGCCTCGGGGAAGCACATGAGCAGATCGAAGCGAAGCTGGGTGCGCCGACCATCTTGATCAACGCCGCGGGTGGCAATGACCCTAAGGTGACGGTGACGGCGGATCATCCGTTCGAGTCCATCAAGCTGGAAGATTGGCAGGCGAATTTCGACATGAACCTGGTGGGCGGCGTGTTGCTGCCGTGCCAAGAGTTCGGTCCGGCGATGGGCAAGCGCGGCAAGGGCAGCATCATCAATATCGCGAGTGTCTCGGCGCATCTGCCGCTCTCGCGCGTGGTGTCTTACTCGGCGTCCAAGGCGGCGGTGATCAGCCTCACGAAATTCCTCGCGCGCGAATGGGCGACCAAGGGTGTGCGCGTGAACACGTTGACGCCTGGCTTCTTCCCGGCGGAACAAAATCGCAAGCTGCTCTTCAATGACGATGGCACGCCGACGGCGCGCACGAAGGCTATCTGGGGCCACACGCCGATGAACCGCTTCGGTGAATCGCAGGAACTGATCGGTGCGACCATCTTCCTCGCATCGCACAAGGCGAGCAGCTTTGTGACGGGGACAGATATCACGGTGGACGGTGGATTTTTGTCACAGACGATTTAAACTGATACTATGCAAGCCATCGGCCAAAATGTTCCTGCTGGTTCCAGCATCTCGCCGCAGCAAGTGGCGGAGATCGTCGCGCAAGCCTGCCCGGCGAAAGAGTATCGCGACAAGAAAGTGCTGCTCATCGTGCCGGATGCCACGCGCACGGCGCCGGTGGGTTTGCTCTTCAAGACGCTGTTCGAGCAGATCGGCGAGGCGACGAAGGCGATGGATGTGCTTATCGCACTGGGCACGCACCAAGGCATGAGCGAGGCAGCCATCTGCGAGCGTCTCGAAATCACCGAGGCGGAGCACCTGGGGAAATACAGCAAGGTCAAATTCTTCAACCACGAGTGGGATAATCCGGCGGCGTTGCGGCGTGTGGGCACGCTGAGCAAGGAAGATATCCGCGAGCTGTCCAGCGGCCTATTCGAGATGGAAGTGGGCGTGGACGTGAACAAACTCGTCTTCGAATACGACCAGATCATTA
>CAZRGY010000345.1:0-5038 GCA_964599715.1 uncultured Verrucomicrobiota bacterium
CCAGTTCCCATCCGCCATCTTCAACGGCTCCTGCATGGGCCAAAAACCACCTTGAATGATAACGCCTTTCGCCTGCCATTGTTGCGACTGCTCATCCAGCAGGTAGGCGCGAGTCTGCACCTCTTGCAAAGTGCCTTTGTATGCCCCTTGAAAAGCCCAGAGCTTTCCTTGATGTGACAGGAAAACACCATGACTCACTCCAGTGCCGGGCTCAGCAGACGCCATGGTGAAGACGGAACTCCAGGTCTTGCCCAGATCATCGCTAGTGCAATAACGCGCCTGCTCACCAGCAGTATTCTCACTGCCTTTGTTATGGCCGAATGAGGCGAAGAGTTTCCCCTGGTGAAAGACGAGCCCCAGACCGTGCAGAAAACGATAGCCGTCTTTATCGAACTCATAGGGTTTGATCACGGAGAAACGGACATCCTTAAGAACTGGAAGCTCCGCTGTCTTCAGAACGGCATGTCGGGAATCCCAAAGCGGCAAACCATTCGCCAAGGGTTTGGGGATATCATGCGTCGCGTTGACGGGATGATAACGGGAAGCGATTTCCGCACTGGTCAAAGGGCGCGGATCAAACCGGGCATCATCCACTGCCCCATGAAACAATTGGCGACGCTGACCATCATCGTTCACACCACCAAGCGTGATGGGGGCCGCCGTCGAAGGCAGCGGCTTGGCGAGTGAGACTTCTCCGGCGGACTTGCCATCCAGATAGAGAACAGCCTTCGTCGGGCTCACTGACAGGGCAGCGAGATGCCAGTGTCCGGCTTTCAGTTCGGTTTTTGTCACAATAGTTTTCCAGCCACCCTGTTGCAGATAAGCACGCAAGGTCCCGTCCGGTTCGACGGTCAAACTCCACTGGCGCTCACCCAAGGCATAACGGTTCTTGGCCGCGATGACCTGCTGGCCTTGCTTGGGGAAGTAGGGATTGAACCACACAGAAAACGTAAACCCTTCACTCCCGCTATTGAGTCCAGAACTGTCACGCAACTCGACCAGCGATCGTCCATCCAGCACGAGGCTCTTTGACTCAGCCCCCGGCGCGATGATGGCTTTACCGTGGATGACTACGGAGCTATCAACCGCATCCAACGGCCAAACATTGGCAGCATCCGCTACTCCAGCGAGCATCGGCAGGAGAGATAACAGGAGTAATTTCATGAAAGACATGAAGGTGCTCGAACGCGCGATTTTCTCTGCCAAGGCCTACTCGTCCGCGCCCTTTTTCTTCTTCTTGTTCTTGCCCGCTTTGTCCTGTCGATCGATGTAAGAACGAAACTCCCAGCGTTCCTTCCACTCCGTCAGATAGGGCTGATAGGCGGGCGTCTCATACCAGGAAACCGGCTCCGGATCGGGTGGCGACACCTTGCCTTCGGGATAATCCTTACCGGCAAAACTCGCATCGACGGAAGCGTTCCATGCCGTCAGCTTTTGCTTCATCTTCGCGAACAAATCAGGCTGGGTGCTGCTGAGATCTTTGGCTTCCTTGGTATCTTTCTCCAAGTCATAGAGCTCGTAGGTTCCCTTTTGGATACTCGTCGCGATGATCTTGATGTTGTTATCGATCAAAGCAGCTTTGCCTTGGTAGTGGAATCCAAGAGGTTGAGGCCGAGAGGTGAGCTCCTTGCTGAAGAGCGGCTTCAGGCTGATGCCATCGACAGGCTTCAACATCGTGCTCTTGGGCAAGCCGACGATATCCACCACGGTAGGGAAGTAGTCCACAACGCCGGCAGGGAACTGCGTGATGCGTGGCTTGATGGTGCCGGGCCATTCGATGATGCCGGGCACACGGAGGCCGCCCTCATACACGGTGCCTTTGTTGCCGCGCAATCCCCCTACTGTCTCGGGGACGATGCCAGGAAGACCGCCGTTGTCGCTGCAGAATACCAGCATCGTATCCTTCTCGATCTTGAGGTCGCGCAGCTTTTTACGCAGGGTGCCGATGCTGCGGTCCATGGCGACGAGTTCGCCGTAGTGATTGGCCGAAGCTTCATTCAACGAGGCAAAGGCGGCCTTGTCCTGATCCAACGCCTTGAAGGGGCTGTGCGGCGTGCCGTACCAGATGATGGCGAACATCGGTTTGCCGCCGCGATGATGCTTCTCAAGAAACTTCGCCGCCTCGTCCACGACGATCTCGGAGGAATCACCTTTGAACTGCTCGATCTTGCCTTGCCGGCTCATGAGCGGGTCCACATCGTAGAAGTTCGATACAGATACCCATTCATCAAAGCCGAAGGTGCCGGGATTACGGGTGTCCTCAGACAGAATCGGTGCACCGGGGCCTCGGTGTCCGTTCAAGTGCCATTTGCCGAAGTGGCCGGTAGTATAACCGGCCTCGCGCAAGGACTGTGGCAACGTCTTCTCCTGGTGGCGCAGTGCGTAGCCGTGGCTCAGCACACCGGTGCGATCATGCGTGCGGCCGGTGAGCACACTCGCTCTGGTAGGTGAGCAAACGGGACCACCCGCGTAGAAGCGGTCGAAGCGCAGGCCGTTGGCGGCCATCGCATCGAGGTTCGGCGTTTTGAGCACCGGATGATTGCGATAACCGGTCTGGCCCCAACCCATGTCATCTGCCATCACGAAAATGATGTTGGGCTTGGTGGCAGCGGTGGCGCTCTGCGTGATGAGCGCGATGAGGGAGGCGAGCAGAAGGAATCGTTTCATGTGAAATTCTATTTGGGGCGATGCGCGTCGAAAGTTTTCTGGTGGTGACGCATGATCTCGTCACCCTTCACGTCGTAACTGCCGGTGGCGGTATGCGCCACGTCCGGGATGGGGAGAAACTCGTGCTTGATGCCCAATTCTTTGAGATAGGCGGTGAACTTCAGATTGTATTCGTAGTTGAAGCACTTGGTGCCATCGAAGACGAGGATGCTAAGCTCGGGACGATCCTTGCGCGCAGCGAAGGCCTTGGCGAGGTCCCACGTGTTGTAACCGAGCGGCAGGAAGCGGAGGTTATCGGATTCGTAGCCGTTGTTATCGCGGATGCGTTCTTCAGGTCCATAGCCAGAGCCGCCGGGGGCGACGGAGAGGAAGAGTTCCGGATGTTTGAACATGATGCGCGTGGTGCCGCGTCCGCCTTGCGAGTAGCCCTCCAAGGCGCGACCTTCGCGGGTGCCCCAGGTGCGATACTTGGCGTCGATGTGCGGGACGAGTTCCTTCACGAAGACCGTTTCGCCCATGCCGTTCTTCATCTCGGGCATGTCATACCAGCTTACCGGACCGCCATTGGGGAACACATAGATGGTGGGCTTGATCGTTCCCTTCTTGATCGCGGCATCGACATAGGGGGCGAGGCGCACGGCCTTGTTCTCGGCACCGGGACGGCCGCCATGGAGATGATAGACCACCGGGTAACGCTCCTTGCCCTTTTCGTAACCGGGCGGCAGGTAGATGTAATAGCCGACCTCGATATCCATCGAGGGACTTTTGAAGGTCGCGTGCTTGACGGTCGCAGGCAGGATCTTCTTGGCATACTCAGCGTTCTCCATGGGCGACACCCAGGAGAACGGAGCGACTTTCTTGGCGGCTTTGGCCGGCTTGGTATCTTGGGCGATGACAACCTGCCCGGACATGACCAGCGCGAGGCCAAGCATGAGGAGGCGGAGCAGATCAAAACGACCGGTGGAATGGGGAGCGCAAATTGATTTCACAGCGTAGCCTGACTTGGTTCTCCGACATGGCTCCACTTCCGAGAGTGGCGAAGCCAAAATAGTCACATGGGTTGTTCGCGGAGATGATAGGAAACGGACCAGACCGGTTCGAGCTTAATTTCGCCCCAGATCGTTGGTGCGGATGGCCTGCATCCGGGCGGCAAACTTGGTTGTGAAATTAGCGACGACCGATGCGAATTCCGGCTTGTCCGCGAGGTTGGTGTATTGCTGCGGATCTTTCTTCATATCGAAAAGCTCGATGCCCTTGGAGGCGTCCTCGCCGTATTGGATATAAGCCCACTGATCTTCGCGCAGCAGAAAGCCGTTCCGCATCGGGGCTACGCAGAAGGCAGCTTCGCGCACTTGAAGTTTGGCATCATCAAACATACGTGAGATGTCCTTGCCTTGGAGACGGGCGGGGACTTCCAAGCCGCAAAGTTTGGAGATGGTCGGGTAGAGGTCGATGAGTTCAGCGAAGGAATGACACACCGCCGGTTTCTTGCCCGGCACTTTGATGATGAGCGGCACCTTGGCGGATTCATCGCGCAAGCTCACCTTGGCCCAGAAGTCATGCTCGCCGAGATGATACCCGTGATCGCTGGTGAAGATGACGATGGTGTTATCCGCCTGGCCGGTCTTCTCCAAGGCATCAAGCACCTTGCCGACTTGGGCATCCAAGTAAGCCACCGAAGCATAGTAACCGCCCACCGCTTTGCGTTGGCGGCGCTCATCCATCTTCATGTTCACGCTGGTTTTGTAATTGATGCCAGCCTTGGGGATGTCATCCCAATCGCCAGAGATTTTCGGAGGCAACGGCATCTTGTCGTAAGGCAGATAGGGTTCGTAATACTGCTTGGGTGCGACAAAGGGGACATGCGGACGGACAAAGCCGACGGCGAGAAAGAATGGTTTGTCTGCGTGCTGACCCAGCAGTTCCACCGCCTTGGCCGCGGTCCGGCCATCCGAGTGGACCAGATCGTCGCCGTCGGCTTCCACCACCACGAAGGTGTTGCCGCCGACCACTGGCTTCTTGCCATCGGGATTTCCCTCCAAGGTTTCCCCTACCCCGGGCGCTTTCCATTCGGGTCCGGGGCTGTTGTACTTCTCCGTCCACGAGGCAGGGTCATCGGCGCCATCACCGCCATCCTCGATCCCACCGGGCACGCCCATGTGATAGATCTTGCTGACGCGCGCAGTGTAATATCCCGCATTCTTGAAATGCTGCGCCCATGTTGCGCGATCACCGATGGCCGGGCGCGGACTGGTGTAGCCCAACACACCCGTAGCATGCGGATAATAACCAGACATGAAAGAAGCGCGAGATGGTCCGCAGTAAGTGGCGTTGCAAAAGGCGCTGGTGAAGCGCGTGCCTTGCGCAGCCA
>CAZRGY010000346.1:0-5037 GCA_964599715.1 uncultured Verrucomicrobiota bacterium
TGATGGCTCTTATGTCCGGTGGGCGCCGGATGGCAAAGAGATCTGTTATCACGGCTATTCTCCAACCGGTGAGGCATTGTGTTTTTATAATCCGGAAACCGGTGTCACGCGCAGCATATTGAACAAAGTAAACATCCAGTTCGGCGGTGCCACCTGGTCGCCGGACAGCAAAAAAGTGGTCTTCATGGCTTTGGTGAATGGCAAACAGGAGGTCTCTACAATCGATGTGGACGGCAATCCTGCCTCACTTAAAGTGCTTTATCGGGAAACCAGTCTGGACAAGCTGCTCATCGGACCGCCCAGCTGGTCGCCAGATGGCAAGACGCTCGTGTTATCCATCCAGGAGGTCGGCCCACAGACGCCTTCGCGACCTGAATGGATGCATACGTTTCTCTACACCATGTCCGCCGAAGTGCCGAGCGCACCGGTTCTACTGGAAAAGCAGATGATCGGAGAGATCAATCGCGGTATGATGTGGGCCCCAGACGGGAGCAAAATCATTTTTTCGAGTCGCCGGTGATATTCGGTTGAATCTGATCCAACGGGGCGGATGTGAAGTCCGCCCCGTTTTTTTTTGTTCTTAACCGCAGATGGACGCAGATAAGCGCAGATGGGAGAGGAAAATGACTAATGACGGAATCCGAATGACCAAGGAATGAGCAATATCCAATACCCAACTTTAAAAAACATCGAGCATCTAACATTGAACGCCGAACATCGAGAGGGGGGAGAGCGGTCTGACGACCGCGGCGACTGGGGCAGCGGGGACGAGGGCGAGGACGATTCGGAGGGATTTTGAAACTTACGTATTGGCAGCAGGGGATTCCCTACCGATATTCTTTGGCCGAACCGTATTGGATTGAATTTGTATGGCGGACGAGAAGAAGCACGTTTACGACGAGAGCAAGATCAAGACCCTGTCTTCGATCGACCACATCCGGTTGCGCACGGGCATGTATATCGGGCGCATCGGCGACGGGTCGCACTATGATGACGGTTGCTACATCCTGTTGAAGGAGGTCATCGACAACACGATCGACGAATTCATCATGGGGCATGGTCGCGAGGTGAAGATCAACATCGAGGGGAACCATGTCGAGGTGCGGGATTTCGGGCGCGGCATCCCGCTGGGCAAGGTGATCGAGTGCGTCTCCCAGATCAATACGGGTGCTAAGTATAACGACGATGTATTCCAGTTCAGCGTGGGTCTGAACGGCGTGGGTACCAAGGCGGTGAACGCGTTGGCGAAGACGTTCACGGTGCGCAGCCATCGCGACGGCGAGTTCTTTGAGGCGACCTTCAAACAGGGCAAGCTGAAATCTGAGAACAAGGGCAAGACTACGGAGCCGAACGGGACGTTTGTCAGCTTTGAGCCCGATCCGGTCATATTCAAGGACAGTGAATACAATCTGGAGTATGTGGAGCGCCGGTTGCGTCATTACAGCTATCTGAACGCCGGTCTGCGGCTAAACCTGAACGGGAAGGAATTCGTTTCCCGCAAGGGTTTGATGGATCTCGTGCTGGAAGATCTGGACAAGGACAACAGCGAGGCGATCTATGCGCCGCTCCATTACACGAGCAAGACGCTGGAGTTCTGCTTCACGCACACGAACAGCCGTTACGGCGAGACGTTCTACTCCTTCGTGAACGGCCAGTACACGAGCGACGGTGGCACGCACTTGAGTGCGTTCCGTGAAGGTCTGCTCAAGGCGGTGAACGAGTATTCCAAGGGCAAGTTCGATGGTGATGATGTGCGCGAGTGCATCATCGGTGCCGTGGCCATCCGGCTGAAGGACCCGATGTTCGAGTCCCAGACGAAGAACAAGCTGGGCAATACGGAGATCCGGACAGAGCTGGTGAGCAAGGTGCGCGAGGAGTTGCTGCACTTCTTCAATCGTAACAAAGAGATCGCCACGCAAATCCTGGCGAAGGTGCAGGATACGCAGCAATTGCGGAAGGAATTACAGGCGGTCAAGAAGCTGGCCCGCGAGCGTTCCAAGGCGATCACGTTGCGCATCCCGCAGCTCAAGGATTGCAAACATCATTACGACAAGGCCAAGAACAAGGGCAAAGGAACGATGGTCTTCATCTGCGAAGGTCAGTCCGCTGCCGGTTCCATCACGAGCTGTCGCGATGTGAATAATCAGGCGGTGTTCGTGTTGAAGGGCAAGCCGCTCAACGTGTGGGATCTCAAGCGGGACATCGTCTACAAGAACGATGAGATGTACAATCTCATGCGCAGCCTGGACATCGAAGATAACACGAACAATGTGCGCTATGAGAAGGTGATCCTGGCAACGGATGCTGACGTGGACGGCTTGCATATCCGCAACCTGATGATCACGTATTTCTTCCGCTTCTTCGAGCAGTTGGTGCATGACGGTCATCTCTATGTGTTGGAAACGCCGCTGTTCCGCGTGCGGAACAAGCAGGAGACGATCTATTGCTACAGCGAGGATGAGCGCGACAAGGCCGCGGCCAAGCTGGGCAAGAGCTGCGAGATCACGCGCTTCAAAGGTTTGGGAGAAATCTCACCAAATGAGTTCAAGCAATTCATCGGAAAAGAGATGCGGATGAGCCAGGTGGAGTACGCCACGAAGCCGCAGGTGAATGGCATCCTGACGTTCTACATGGGCCGCAATACGCCGGAGCGCAAGGACTACATCATGGAGAACCTGGTGGTTCCGGTGGAGGATTAAAGAAACCACGGAATACGCGGAATACACTGAAATCAAAAAATTAATTGGCGAAAACGATAGCTAACTAGCGGACTCTTATGTTCAGCCTGAAAGATAAAATCACATTGGTCACCGGAGCGGGTTCGGGGATTGGTCAATCCATCGCTGAAGTTTTCGCGAAAGCCGGTGGATTTGTGTATGTGACCGACCGGGATGAGAAGGGCGGGGAAGCGACGGTGGCGTTGATCAAGGCGGCGGGTGGCGAGGCTGAGTTCCTCAAGCTGGATGTCGCGTCCGAGGAGAGTTGCGCTGAGGTGGCGAAGGCGGTCCATGCCTCCAAGGGGCGCCTGGATGTCTTGGTGAACAATGCCGGTATCGGTCACGTGGGAACGATTTTGCAGACCCAAGCATCGGACTTGGACCGGATGTATAATGTGAATGTCCGCGGTGTCTTCAATGTCACCAAGGCGTTCATCCATCACATGGTGGAGCGCAAGTCGGGTAATATTGTGAACCTCGCTTCCATCGGTGGTGTAGTGGCGGTGCGGGACCGGCTGGCATATAGCACTACGAAATTTGCGGTGGTGGGCTTCACCAAGGGCATCGCGTTGGATCATGCGCTGGAGGGCATCCGCTGCAATTGCATTTGCCCAGGTCGCGTGGAGACACCTTTCGTGAAGGCGCGTCTGGCGGAGTATCCTGACCCGGAGAAGGCGTATCGTGATATGGCCTCGACCCAGGCGCTGGGGCGTATGGCGAAGCCGGAAGAGATCGCCTATGCCGCGCTTTATCTGGCCTGCGATGAATCGGCCTTTGTGACGGGCACGGACTTCATCATCGATGGCGGCTGGACGGCGGGGAAATAACGAAGCCTATCCCCAGAGGGTTTGGAATTCGTAGAGGATGCGCTCCAGTTCTTCTTTTTGAAGCTGATCATTTGCTACGAGGCAGAGGCAGTTGCCATCCGTGCGCATGGCGCTGAAGAGGACCCCTTTTTCAAATTTCCAAGTCAGTTGCGGGACGGGTGATTTGCGTAGTTTGAAGGTCTGAAAAACCTCGGCGATGACCTGACAGGTGTTCTCCAACTTTTCGCGATTCACCCCTTTTTCCTTGGGGATCAGGTAAGTGGTCTTGTCATTGTAACGCACGCCCGCACCCAAGATGCCTTCCGCTTGGGATTTATCATCCAGCAAGTTGTTGAAGATGGTCAGCATGACAATTGTTTATTTGGTCGCCCCGGCGAGTAATAGCTCTGGGGTGACGTTGCTGGAGCGCACGAAGACGGTGCAGCCTTTCTGAAGTTGGAACACCATCCGGGTGTTTTGGCCGGGAGCTTCGACACGGTCGCAGCGACCGAGTTCCAGATTGCGGCCCAGATGCTCGGCGCGGGTTTGCAGCAGGCGGGCCAGCTCCATGCGGATATCGGCATCGGTGGCCTGCCATTCGTAAAGGGTCTCACCTTGATTCGTGCAGATGATCATCTCCTCGATCTTCGGCTGCGGCAGGGCGGGGTTTGCCTGCTTCTGCGGCTTGATGGTCGGAGGAGTGATGGGCGGTCTGGCCGGGAGTGATATCGGGGCTGCGGGCGCGATGGGAGCGGGAACCACAGTTGTCGCCAGACGGGCTTTCTCGGCGTCCGCTTTTTCCTGGATCTCATCGCGGACGCGCGCGGCTTCCATGATGAGCATTTCCCACTGGCACTCGATGCTTTCCTCGCCGGGATCGGAGTAAGGCTTGAGGGAGAACTCACCGGTATCAAAAGCGAGCAGGCGATTGAAGGCATCCTCGCCTTTGCTCTGGCCGATATGGGCGTGGATGATATTGCCCTCTTTGATGAAGATGCGCCCCTTCGTGCCTTGCGTGGTGATCTCGAGGACGGAGGATTTGGTGCCGAGACATTCCTATTGTCGAACTTCCTGGAGACCGACCCGGCGCAAGACTCCACGGAATCCATCCTGCGTCTGCACGTCTACGATCTCGTTCAGCATGGAGAAGACGGACTCCATCTGGTCGATGGCCGATGGCTTTTGCAGATAGAGTTCGGCTCCATTGTTCAAGCAGAGCTCGCGATAGGAAGTATCCGTAGCTCCCGTTAGGATGGCCTTGGGGAGATTGGGATACTTGCGATGGACGAGCTTGAGGAACTGAAAGCCGTCCATCACGGGCATGTGCAGGTCGATGACGATGAGGTCCACCGGTCGTTCCTGTAACAGCGCCAGCGCTTTGCCCGTAGTGGGAGCGAGCAATATCTCCCATGAGCCTTTGGCCCATAGCTGAAAGAGATTCTCGATCATCTCGAGCAGACTCTGGTCGTCATCCACGAAGAGGACGCGCTTGCGATGTATGGGAGTGCTCATCC
>CAZRGY010000347.1:0-5018 GCA_964599715.1 uncultured Verrucomicrobiota bacterium
ATCAGGCGAAGGGTCTGGAGTTCGATGTCGTGTTCCTCATCATGCTCTGCGACGGGTTGTTCCCCAGCAACCGCTCACTGGATCGCCCGGAAGCCGAGGAAGAAGAGCGACGCCTGTTCTATGTGGCCGTGACCCGGGCGAAGAATGAGCTCTACCTGAGCTACCCGCTCATCCGCATGGCCCAAGGCTACGGCGGCGAGGCGATGCAGCAGCCATCGCGTTTTCTGGGCGAGTTACCGAAGGAGTTGCGGGACGAGTGGACCTTGCGGTCGTATAGCGGGTATTATTGAGGAGTTACCGGGGATTCCCCCAAAAACTCGTTGACGGTAGGGGGTCCGCCGCTAACATGCCCGTTCGGTTTTTGATTGAAATCTGGACTGAATTTGGAACCTAAAAACGAATAAGAATATGGCTGTAAAAGTTGCTCTCAATGGCTTCGGGCGGATTGGCCGGTTGGTCTTCCGCGCGATGGTGGAACAGGGTCTCGTGGGCAACGACGTGCAAGTCGTCGCGGTCGGCGATATCGTCCCCGCGGACAACCTCGCTTACCTCCTGAAATATGACTCCACCCAGGGCCGTTTCAGCGGCACGGTGGGTTCCAAGAAGTCCAGCGCCGACAAGGCCGAGGACGATGTGCTCGTGGTGAACGGCCAGGACATCTTGGTGGTGAGCGCGAAGAGCCCGGCGGAATTGCCGTGGAAGGCGCTCGGCGTGGACGTCGTGATCGAATCGACGGGTCTCTTCACCGAAGCGGAAAAGGCCAAGGGCCATATCACCGCCGGCGCCAAGAAGGTCATCATCTCCGCTCCAGCCAAGGGTGAAGACATCACCGTCGTGATGGGTGTGAACCATGAGAAGTATGATGCTTCCAAGCACAACATCATCTCCAACGCGAGCTGCACGACGAACTGCCTGGCGCCGCTGGTGCACGTGCTGTTGAAGGAAGGTTTCGGCATCGAAGAAGGTCTGATGACCACGGTGCACGCCTACACCGCCACGCAGAAGACCGTGGACGGCCCGAGCAAGAAGGACTGGAAGGGTGGCCGCACAGCCGCCCAGAACGTCATCCCCAGCTCGACCGGTGCGGCCAAGGCCGTGGCGCTCGTTTGCCCCGAAGTGAAGGGCAAGTTGACGGGTATGGCTTTCCGCGTGCCGGTGCCGACTGTGTCGGTCGTGGACATGACCTTCAAGACGGTGAAAGAGACCAGCTACGCTGAGATCTGCGCCGCGATGAAGAAGGCCAGCGAGACCTACCTGAAGGGCGTGCTGGACTACACCACGGACGAAGTGGTGAGCAGCGACTTCATCCACTGCACCTCGTCGTCGATCTTCGACGCCGGCTCGGGCGTGGAACTGAACAGCCGCTTCTTCAAGCTGGTGAGCTGGTACGACAACGAGTGGGGCTACAGCAACCGCGTGGGCGATCTGCTGAAGTACATGATCTCGAAGGGTCTGTAAGCAGCATTCACTAAGAATTGCGACGGCGGCTGGGGCAACCTGGCCGCCGTTTTACTTTTCCGGGGTTGAACAAAACGGACCCCAGGCACGTCTAATCAGCGTTAGACACGGAATAAAAATGCGGCTAGTATCTCAGACAACTAAGAATCTAATTCCTAAAATTATGCGCAAGTTACTCGCTCTATTGGTGTTCGTCGGTGGTGTGGCCCTCGTCCAGGCGGATGAAGTGAAGCTGAAGGTCGAAGGCATGGTCTGCGAAGAAGGCTGTGTGAAGTCCGTGGACAAAGCCCTCGGCAAACTGGCCGGCGTGACGAAGAAGGAAGTGAAGATCGGCACGGCCGATGTGACATTCGATGCCAGCAAGACGTCCAAGAAGGACATCATCGCCGCCATCGAAAAGGCAGGCTACACGGTCGCCAAGTAAAGTAAGCGCCCGATAGATCAATTTAGATCGGCCATCCGGAAACGGGTGGCCGATTTTTTAGGGAGTGCGCAGGCAGGATGCCCGCGCGGACGGCCTGCGGGACGCAGGCGCTACGTAGCGCAGCCGTCTCGGCTGCCCGGTGCAGCCTCCACTCGACGCGGGCCCCTTCACCCGCTTTAATCCTCGCATGCGCATCATCAGCGGCACGGCCGCGAATGTCATCCTGAAGGTCCCGAAGGGATACGATGTCCGGCCCACGCCTGACCTCGTGCGGCAGGCTATCTTCAACAGTCTCGGTGATCGCGTGGTGAATGCCCGTGTGCTGGAGCTTTTCGGCGGCACGGGTGCGCTGAGCCTCGAGTGCCTCAGCCGGGGCGCAACCAGCGCGGTCTGCATCGAGCTGGCCCCGCGTCATGCGCGCATGATCCGCGACAATCTGGCGGACACCGGCATCCCGCAGCATCTATTCGACCTGCGCGTGCAAGATGTGCTGGTGGCGATTCCCCAACTCGCCCAAGCCGGGGCGAAGTTCGATCTCATCATGGCCGATCCGCCGTTCGGC
This sequence comes from uncultured Verrucomicrobiota bacterium, assembly GCA_964599715.1. Taxonomy (GTDB): domain Bacteria; phylum Verrucomicrobiota; class Verrucomicrobiia; order Limisphaerales; family JAEYXS01; genus JAEYXS01. The sequence goes on from CAZRGY010000347.1 coordinate 2,445, forward strand.
GAGAAGAACGTGGGACGCCGCTCCACCTCGTTCTCCCAGAAGTTGCTGGATAATGAATTGCTCCCTGGCTTGCTGGCGGACGATGGCATGTTCGTGCTGGGCCATACGAAGCGCGACAACGTGACGCTCACGGATGCTTGGGAAGAGCGGAAGCTGATGAAACACGGGGATTCGCAGATGCGCTTTCTGGTGAAGAAAACTCCAGCCCCGCCGGCTGCATGAAAACCCCGCGTTCCCTCCTCGCCGGTGTTCTGCTAATCTTTCTCTGCATGCCCTACAATGCCCACACCGCCGCTGAGCTGACGCCTTCGCCCATGTTACAAGGCATCCTCGATGGTGTGGTGGCGGATACGTTGAAGCAGTTCGGGAGCAAGGGGCTAAAGCCTGAGCAGCTCGCGATGACGGTGGTGGATCTGAACGCGACCAATGGCCCAGTCAGAGCGAGTTATCGCGGCGGCGAGCGCATCTATCCGGCGAGTGTGGTGAAGCTCTTTTACCTGCTGGCGGCGCATCAGTGGATGGAGGAAGGCAAGCTGAAGGATACCGAGGAACTGCGCCGCGCGATGAAGGACATGATCGTGGAGTCGTCGAATGATGCGACGGCTTACATCGTGGATCTGCTCACAGAGACGACGAGCGGGCCGGAGCTTTCACCCGAGGAATTGGCAAAGTGGCAGGAGAAGCGGAATGCGGTGAACCGGTATCTCACGAAGCTCGGCTACGAGAATATCAATGTGAACCGGAAGCCTTGGGGCGATGGGCCCTATGGGCGCGAGACGCAATCCATCAAGGTGAGTGCACCGAATCACCGCAACTGGCTGACGACCGATGCCACAGCGCGCTTGATGACGGAGATTGTGTTGGCCAAGGCGGTGTCCGCCAAGCGCAGCGCGGAGATGCGCGAGCTGTTGCAACGCGACCCGGCATCGACGACGGATCATCAGGCGCAGTTCACGGGCGTGGCGCTACCAAAAGGTAGCAAGCTGTGGTCAAAAGCTGGCTGGACGAGCCAGTCGCGTCATGACGCGTGCTACATAGAGCTGCCGGATGGGAGAAAGTTTGTACTCGTAGTGTTCACCGATGGGAACGCGAATAATACGGAAATTATTCCAGCGGTGGCGAAGTTGTGGTTGGAGCGTTGGAAGTGATTAGAGCTTCCCACTCTTCAACAACATGTTCACCCGCTCCAGTGCGCCCGCCGCAAACACCAGCGGATAGAGCTTCTCGTAATACCAGAGCTTGGCGAAGTAAAAGCCGATAGGAGTGGCTTCACGCCAATGACCTTGAGCGATCTGGTCGGCGAGCCAATCAGAGCCTTTTTGCAACGATAACTTCACTGCTTCCGACTGGACGAGCGGGTGATGAGCCAAGGCTGCAGCGAGGGCTTCAAGGGCGAGTGCCGTTTCCTCGATTGATGGCGGGCCGGGTCGCGTGCCACCCCAAGCACCTTCGGCCCGTTGTTGGGCCATGAGCCAGTTCACTCCGTGCTCGAGCGCGAGCTTGTCGCCACCCGCGAGACGTTCGCCAAGCTCAGCGAGGGAGAACACGACTTTGGCGGTGCCGTAGGTGGGATTCTCATCATCGGGTGCGTGCTGGTTACCGAACCAGAGCGGCAGCCATGAGCCATCGGAGCGCTGGGTCTGGCGCAAGTAGCGGAGACCTCTGGCGATACCACTCTGCACGCGACTGCGGAGTGGTTCTGACAATCGTTTTTCCCATACGTGCCAAGCACGCAAGGTGTGGGCCGTGAGATCCTGACTGCTGCGATCAAAGGGCAACGTGCCCCAACCGCGGCAGAAAGTCGGGATGCCGCCATCGCCATTCTGCAAGCCGAGCAACCACTCGCAACCAGCAGTGGCGGCTGCAACCACTCCGGGCTTATCGATGTCCAAATGATACAGCGCGAGCAATGCGCCGGGTGTGTCGTCGGCATCCGGCACACCACCGGGCAGATCAGTCCACGCCCAACCGCCGGGAGCGGCGTTCGTATATGGGTGAACGGTGCGGTATTGCTGGCCGAGCAACCAAGTGCGGATGCGTTCGCGTTCTTCCGGCGAGAGTCCAAGATTCTCGCCCGCAGCGAGGCCATTGACGGCGAGTGTGGTCACCCACGTCGCGAGATTAGTATCGATGGGCCAACTGCCATCGGGGCGCATGGAGGCGCAGAGAAATTCCACGCCGCGTTTGGCCACGATGTGTTTGGGCAAGCCCGCCGCCGCGAGGCTCATGGTGACGAAGCTCGTGAGCGGGGTGGCTTCGAGAAAACCACCATTCGGCGGTTGGATATTGGTGAGGACCTTGAGCGTTTTCTCCCGGGTTTTGTCCCGCAGGAAGCGCGTGATGGGATTGCGCGTGGGCAGGCGGTCGTGACGTACCTGGCCGATGGCGATGAGCGCGGGTAGTGCGTAGCTCACCACTGGCAGACGCGCGGCGGCATAAAACTTGGCGGGCAAGGCGGCGAGTTCGAACGGCAAAGGCAGGACGTGTTTCCACGCTTCCTTGCCCACGCCCAGGCGGCCCGCGATGGCACACATGGTGAGGATGGGCACAGAGAAAGTGCGGTCCTTGCCGTAG
>CAZRGY010000348.1:0-4986 GCA_964599715.1 uncultured Verrucomicrobiota bacterium
TGGAACAGCGATCGACGCCCAACTTCGGCTTACTGGCAGTCCAAAGATTTCGTGGACAGTATATGGTGGCGAAGAGTTTGTTGAAGGCCTTATCGATGATAGCTGGACTTGTCGGCCATTGTGTAGTTCAGTGGTGGCTGAATTACTTCTGGCGGGTGAAGTTGTTGCCTGGGTGCAGGGAAGGTATGAAATTGGACCGCGGTCGCTTGGAAATCGATCTTTGATTGCTGCGCCTTTCTCTGCCGGTATGAGGATCCGTTTAAACAATATAAAGGGCCGCGAGCAGTATCGTCCAATCGCGCCAATATGTCTGTTGGAGGATGTTGATAAGCACTTCGACTGGAAGGGGGCGTCGCCATATATGCTGCACTTTCAGCGCGTAACCGATCCGCGTTTGGCAGCGGTGACACATGATGACGACTCAGCAAGGATCCAGACAGTGGGTATTGACGAGAATAATGCAATTCGGGATCTACTTGTCGATTTTAAGCGACTGAGTGGAGTTGGGGTTTTATGCAATACATCGCTTAATTTTAAGGGATGTGGATTTATAAACCAAATGGACGATTTATTGAAGTACTGTTCTCTTAATGCGATTCACGTAGCGGTAGTGAATAACATGCTATTGACTCGCAAATAATAGGGAAATGGCATTAGTGATATAAACGGGTAGTGTCCGGCAAATTTCGCACATTCAATATTCGGTTGGCAGGAACGGAAGAGGAACTGGGATGGACGTAGTGGGGGCAAGGGTCTGATTCCCCTTTAGTATATACGGGATGGTTCGGCGCAGCTAAACAGCCCCCAATATTATCTCATGTAAAGTTGTTGAAGGTGAGTCGGTTGCCAAGGGGTGATGCCGCCTGGCTTGAATTGGAATCGCCGCGCAGCGCGACCGCGGATGTTTGGGGGGAAATGTGAAGCGACAAGACTTTTGCAAATGGATTCAGAATTGGAGTGATACTGAGCTATTTACGGACGACGCTCGTAGCGAGAGGTAAACGCAGATGGAGGACTAAAGCTAAATGCGCACAGCGTCGTCACTGGTCCCGTTGTAGGTTTGGATGCGCAAGCCGAACTTGAGCCAGCGGAAGTATAGTTCGATTTTTTCAGCGCGGTCGCAGGGCTTCGACAAAAACTGCAGTCAAGGCTTACTAGCACGACTCCGTTAAGTAGGGATTGATTAAGAAGTGATACGGGCCATGGTGCGTACCCATGATGACTGCCCGGCAAATCAAAGAGGTGCGCAAGCAGTTGAATGCTTTTATGGAAGTGTTTGCTGGCGAGATTGGCCGGACCGAACGGCGAGATTGGTACGGCAAGTATCTGGAGGGTTTGTCGCGAGAGGGGGAGCGCAAGTCCATCGAGCCGCTGGCGGCAAGGGTGGGTGGCGACGACCAGTGGTTGCAGTAGTTCGTTTATCAAAGCCCGTGGGATCATGATGCGGTCATGTTCCGGCTTCGCTCGCTGATGCGGCGCCAGGCCGGTGGCGGAGGCGTGCTGGTGCTCGATGACACCAGTCTGCCCAAGCAGGGCCGTCACTCGGTGGGAGTGGCCCGGCAATATTGCGGAGCGCTCGGCAAGATCGCCGACTGCCAGTCGATCGTGACGTGGCAGTGGGCGGGGCCGCGTGTGCACTGCCCTCTGGCTGCGCGGCCGTATCTGCCCGCGGGGCGGACCGAGGACCCGAAGCGCATGGCCAAGGAGGGGGTTCCGCCGGACCGGCAGTCCTTCAAAGAAAAAGTGGCGGATCGCCTTGGAACTGCTTGAGGAGATCAAGCCGCAGCTCCCCCCTACCAGGCGCTCGTTTTCGATGCAGGTTATGGCGTGATCCTCCCGCTGCTCGCGGAGCTGGAAAAACGAGGCGAACCCTATGTCGTGCGGGTGCCCCGCAACATCGCGGCATGGCCGATGGATGCCGTGGCCACGGTCGTGCAGGCCAAACTTGGCCGTCCCGCCACGCACGCGAAGGTGCAGGACCAGGACGTGCAACCGCTCACGATGACGGCGTAGCTGGACCGGATGCTTCAGGAAGTACCGGCGTAGAGAGAGGTGAAGTTACCTCGCGCCGATGGCGCCTGCCTGCGTGCCGTCGCACTGCGGGTGCAGGCATCCCAATGCAAAGAACGCTGGCGCCAGCCCGGGACTGTGCGCTGGTTGCTCATCGAGCAACTCGGCGACGGCACCTTCAAACACCATCCTTCCAACCTCCCGGTGGACACTTCGCTTGAAGAGCTGGTTCGACTGGCCCACCAGCGCTGGGCCATCGAGCAAAACTATCAGCAACTCAAAGAAGAACTCGGTCTGGATCACTTCGCGGGCCGCTCTTGGCGAGGCCTGCACCACCGCCTCACGCTTTGCTTCCTCGCCTTCTGCTTCCTCACCCGGTTGCGCACGTCAAAAAAACTCTTCTCGCTGCCTGAGGTCCGCCGCTGGTTGATCGAGACCCTCTCCTTGTGCCTGTGCCCCCGCTGTCTGACACGCTTCTCGCCTTCCGGCATCATTATCGACTCTTCCTAGCTATTTAACGGAGTAGCGCTAGAGGGTACTCCAAAACACGAGACGACGTAAGGTTTCGTTATCGTGAGGGTGACGCGGCGCACGGCACCGGGCCCGTATTTGGGGGGCGACGGTGTCGTTTAAGCGGATGAACTAATTGGCTCTTAGCGGCGTGAGGATCTCTACGAGGCGCGATGCACGTGGGTAGAAGCGAACGACAGGCCGGGCGTGCTGACGAAGAACGCACCCTAGTCGGGGAGGCAGCGTAGGTGCATCGGTCTATGAGGGTAGGATGCGACGTGTAGCTTTAGCGCTGCCTTCATTCCGGAGAAGTTGGCCCATGGACAGGACGCTACGATCAGATCGATCAGTCCGGGGTCTACTGCATTCGCAGGCATGTCCAGTTCCATGGCGGCGGGTTCTGATTTATAAAGTGCGCGAACCTTCTACTTCAGTTTACGCACGAGAAGCTCTCAGGGCGCCAGTTACGCTGCTAATTAACTCGGCAGAGTGCTGCGGGTGACCGTTCCACGAAAATCGAGATGGTACGCCAGAGTTGGTGGCGCACGCAGGCGTGCTTCGATTTCCCGTAGGCTTTGCCGAAACGTTATCTGCACAAAACACAGGCAAGGACGTGATCCCATAAAGAGAGCGTGTCAGCACGCGGAACGCTTACTCAGCAGGCTGGGTAAGCGCGCCGAAACTCCCAGTGTGGGATTCGCGCCATGATCTGGGCAAACACAGCTTATCCATTGTGACCTGCCCTTTGTGCTGGAGGTTTAATGTGCGAGTACCGGGTTGATTTTGGTTTTGTTGGTTGTGGGTTGGGTTGGCAAGAGGCGTGAGCTGCTTTAGGTCTGGCCCCCCATGGTGGGCCGGACCGCTTTGAGCGGCAAACTCGGCTGGTGGAATCAACTGCAACGAGTGGTGCGGACGACAGTGATTATAGTCTTCCCGGAATGTTTCGACGACCTCAAGGGCGTGGTTGAGGATAATGGATGTGTTCGTTGAGGCACTCGTGGCGGAGCTTCCCGTTGAAGATTTCCACGAAGACGGTTCGCATCGGTCTGCCGGGCGTGATGAATCGATGGATGACCTTACGGACGTTGGACCACCGGTCAGGGCCAGGCCACAAACTCGGGTCCGGTGCCCGTAAGCTGGCTGCGGGGCTTGCCCCACAGTTGGGGCACCAGCCGATTACGCGGTTCACCCGGGAGCCGGACAGCGAAGTGCCAACCTCGATCCGCGGGCACGCGCGGGTGTAATCATGCTGCACCGTGAACAGACGCAGAGAGCGGCCGTACATCATCCGGTCGTGCACGAAGTACATGCTCCAACGTTCGTTTTGGCATGGCGGCGCAGGAGGCTTTTTGCTGGCCACGCCCAAGTTGCTGTTTGCGCCGGGGGCGGCGACGCAATTGCAGGCGTTCCTCCCGATAAATCCTGTGGGTGCGCTTGTGGTTTTCGGTCCGCCCGTCGCGACGCACCAGCACTAGCAAACGTCTATAGCCCCAGTGCCGCTGCGCTGCGGCGTGGTGCCGCAGGGCGGCGCGCACTGGCGTCGTCACGGTGGCCATTAGACTGGTGGTTGTTGATCACGGCTGATCGCAGCAGCCCGCAAGCACTAGGGTGGCCACCTCGTGGCTCGCCTTGAGGTGATCCACGGCGTCGCTACGCGCGGTGGGCCCTACCAGTTTTGGGGTGCACATCCTTGAGTATCACGGTGTCAAAGGCCTGATCAATTACCAGGCGCTTCAGGCGCACGTCCTCGCGTTGGAGTTCCTTGAGTCGCCTCAACTGGCTGTTATCCATCCTGCCATATTTGCCCTTACACCGGTGGAAGGTACCGGGCACTTTGTTGTGATCGCGGAGCAGGTCAGACAGCGCCGCGATCTTCTCAGCCTGTCGCAGGATGCCGAGGTTCTACTCTTTGGTGTGTCGTTTCTCCATGGGTTTCCGCTTCTTTCGCTTTAACGGGCAACTCCCGCTTCGCCGCTCCAGTTTCAAGGGAGCAGGTCAGTCGGGAGCCTCGTATCCAACGCTAGCATTTTCACGACCGTTTTATGCCAATGTCGCCATAGTGTTCTCGGCGCTGGAGAGTTGCTGCGAGGGGACTTCACTTTTGATAAGGCATTAATACTGAACGGGTGGGATTAGTCGATCACACGATTTGGCCCGACGCTTACTGGATTTGAGGTACCCTCCTTACACCAAGCTCGGGGGATGCAGGACGTTGAGCTATGTGAGGGGGCGACACGGAGTAGAACGTATGAAATCCAATCCCATTTGGTGCAATCGGCTATGGAGCTCCGTGTTTAGACGGAACGGCTAGAGCGCAATGACATCCGCTGAACTCAGCACCTACGTACCCGCAGGCCATGAGATTGTCATGATCTTGGACGCTAAGGATGGTTGTCGCGTGTTCACTTCGTCGAAACCCCACGATGCAGAATGGGAGTACGAAGTTTTCGTGCCTTCGCGAAGGCT
>CAZRGY010000349.1:0-196 GCA_964599715.1 uncultured Verrucomicrobiota bacterium
GCTGTGTAATCTCTGAGGTGTGTTTGATGGTCTGGGCATTCCGAAAATCAAAGGATAGTCTCTTGAGGACGAAGTACGCTCAGGAGAAGGGATATCAAAGCCTTTATGGCCGACAGAGTGAACTGACCCAAAGCGTCAGATGACGAGATGACGGTCAGTGCTGATTTTCAACGGAATTAAACCTTCCCGATCCACT
>CAZRGY010000349.1:206-4976 GCA_964599715.1 uncultured Verrucomicrobiota bacterium
CTTGGAGTGGGAGTTTAGCTGGTGGTGGAAATAGTTTTAGAAAGGACTGTCTAATCTGATCGGCCTACACTTTGCCGATCCACTGGCGGTCTTCCCAGACGGCTTTGATTGAGGTCACGTTGCGGGAATCGAAGACGTGCTTCGCTGCTTGGACGAGATTGCCCTTCTTCAGATTCTGCCAGGCATCGCTGGCGCTGATGGCGACGAATTGCAAGATGCTAGGGTCGCGGTAGCAATCGATCATGCAACGGGTGCAGCCGTCGCGAATGAGTTTGGAGTCATCCCAATCATACACGTTGCACATGGGCGTTTCCCAGAAATGGCAGCGGTAGAGGTTCAGGTGCCAGTCGAGGTAGAAGTATTTGTGACCGCCGAGACAGCCGAATTTCTCTTTTTCTCCCCGCAGATGACGCTGCATCTCAGTCAGTGACTCGGTGGGGTTCACTACGGGATAACCACTGTTGCGCTTCATGCGCTTGATCTGCTCGAAGACTTCCAACAATTCGGCATTGTTGAAATTCACCAATCCGCCATCGCTGAAACTGAGATAGCTGGATTGCAGGTTGGTGAGCGGGTAACTGAAAGTGCAGCTCTTGAAACCGACGGATTCGAGGAAGGCAGGGAGTTTCTCGTAATCCTCGATAAGACGGCTGGCGGTGATGCTGGCGGTGGTCTGGATGCCGACACTCTGGAAATATTCGTTGGCGCGTTTGATCTTGCGGCAGACATCGGGGAGGCCACGGTTATCCTCGTGCTTCTTGATGTCGTGGGTATCGATGGACATGATGACGCTGCTGAGGCCATCGCTGGCCAGCGCCTTCATGTTGTCCTCGTTCCACAGACCGCCGTTCGTGCAGATCATCGGGTGGATGCCCCGCTCGGCGGCATAGCGGACCATGGCGCGGAGATCGCGGTGGACCATGGGCTCGCCACCGACGAACAGGAGATAGCCGATGTGGTTTTTCAGCGCGATGTCGATGACGTCCGTGGCTTCCTTGAGGGTGACACTATGGCGGGCCTTGGGATCGAACTTGGAGCGGGCGAAGCCGCAGAAGCCGCAATCGGCATTGCAGATGTTCGTGATAGCGAACTGCAGATATCCGGGGCCGCCGTGATCCAGCACCTCGCCCAGCAGCTTGAAGGGGCTCTTGCGCGGCTTGACCACCGGGGGCAAGGGCGCGTCAGCGCCAGCTTTGGGCGGTTCATTTAAGGCGTTGCTGCTCATGGCTATCGACAGGCGCATGTTTCCGGCTCGGAAGGCTTAGCGCAACCATTGATTCGTGACGAAATGGTGAAAAGGACGTGATTGAGCGAGGTTGCCCTATAAATAGTGTGGTTTGCGTTTTGTGAGCGGACTTGCTTATAGTGACCGAACCGTTGCCTTTTTGGCTGCTGAATGACGTTGAGTTTAGAACAACTGGGATGGAATGAAGAACTGATCAAACAGTTCGAACCCTATCGCGCGCAGGGATATGCCCCGGCTCGCGTAGCCATTGAGGACAAGCATTTCTACCGCCTTTATGCCGAGTGCGGACCTTTGACCGGCCAATGCTCCGGCAAGATCCTGCACGCATCCAAGAGCCCTTCAGATCTGCCCAAGGTGGGCGATTGGGTGGTCATCACTCCGCTCGAGGCGGAGGGCAAGGCTACCATCCATGAGGTCATGCCTCGTAAATCCTCCCTGTCCCGTAAGCTGACCGGGCGCGAGGTGCAGGAGCAGATTTTGGTGACGAATATCGACCGGGCCTTCGTGGTGCAGGCGCTGGATGAGACATTTAACATCCCGCGATTGGAGCGCATGCTGGTGATGGTGCGTGAGGGCGGGGCGGAGCCGGTGATCGTATTAAACAAGCTGGACTTGTGCGACGACGTGAAAGCACGCGTGGCCGAGGCGGAAAAGGCCGCAGGAGACGCCCCGGTATTGACGACTTGTGCCATCACTTGCAAGGGCATCAAAGGTATCAAGAAACTGATCGGCAAGCGGGACACGGTGGTGTTCTTCGGCACCTCGGGCGTGGGTAAATCGACACTCATCAATGACATCTACGGCGAGGATGTGTTGCCGGTGGGCGAGGTAAGAGATGAAGATTCCAAAGGGCGGCACACGACTACTTGGCGGGAGTTGATCCCCTTGCCGCAAGGCGGACTGGTAATCGATACGCCAGGTATGCGCGAGTTTTACATCTGGCTGGCAGATGAAGGATTGAACCGGGCGTTTGAAGATATCGATTCACTGGCGGTGGGCTGTCATTTCCGTGACTGCACGCACACGAAGGAAAAGAAGTGTGCGGTGCTGGATGCGCGGGCCGAAGGGAAGATCAATGAGGAGCGTTACCAGAGCTACATCAAGCTCAGCAAGGAACAGAAATTCCTCAAAGAAGTGAAACGGCAGAAAGGCTGGAAGACGCGCGAGAAAAGCAGCCGCGTGCTGCATCGGGTTTTTAACAAGGGTGGGTGAGCTATTTGCTGCTCACCTGAAACCACTGGGCGCCCCACGCTGCTAGGTCCAGATAGAGTCCTTCCCCCAAGAAATCCTCGCGAGTGCGATGATGGATTTCATCCCCCAAGCGGTCTTGTAGAGTCCATTTGGTTGCGCCGGTGGTTTCCTGTTCAAGACGTACACGGCATTGACCACGATGCTGAGCGTAATTCACCACAATCAGCTCGAACTTATCCGGAAGACTGTGCCAGGTGATGACGAACAGATTCTGATGAGTAGGATTGTCAGACCAGGCGGGCAGGGATTTGTGGATGCGACATTTACCACCAAACACAGCAGTGGTTTGGCGCAATTGTAATATCTGCTGGTAGAAAGTTTGCAGGTCTATGTCGGTCGGCTCACTAGGGCGTCGCCAGAGCTGGACGGGCAAGTGGGCGCGCCAGCCTTCCATCTGACCTTCGTAGAGCAGCTTCATCCCGGGTTGAGCCAACCAGAGCAGGGCAGCAGCTCTTTGCGCAGGCTTGTCCAAACGACTGGCGATGCGTGGTTCATCGTGGTTGTCGAGGAAACTGGTCTCTTTCAACAAATCCGCGTGGGCTCGATGGAAATGATGCTGCAAGCGGGCGGGCTCTTGATGAGCCAGATGATCGAGAAACGGCTTGTCGTAGGTATAGTCGAAACCAAGGTGCTGTAGCTGTGGTTCGCGGCCCCAGTAGGCTTCGGCCAAGAAGATGAAATCCGGATGTTGCTGGCGCACACGCTGGATAGCATCGGCCCAAAACTCTTTCTCAGCGGGAGGTTCTGTGGAAGGCATGTGCTTCCAGGTTTCGGCGAAGATGTCGTTCACGACCAGCATCGCCATATCGCAGCGAACGCCATCACAAAGGGACGAGACCTTCACCAGCTCCTTGATCATCTCATGGCGCGTGGCGGGATTGCGGTAATCGATCTGCGCAGTATCACTCCAGGGATCGAAGTAAGGGTCTTTGCCATGCGCGATCCAGAGTCTTTTGCCGTTATGCTGAGTCGGGAAGCAACCGGGCAATTTGCGGCGACTGTGGATGAGCAGGTCGGGGCGTTCGGTGACCCACGGATGATCCATGCCGAAATGGTTCGGGATGAAATCTAGGATCAGGCGCAGGCCCTGAGCCTTGAGACGTTCGCGAAAAGCGATGAGTGCCTGTCGGCCGCCGATCTTTTCATCCGGTTCGTAGGCGCTGATGCCGTAGGGAGAACCACCGACATCGGCCGGGGACCAGTCGGGCAGCAGGTCGTGATAACGCTTGAGCAGGGCGGGCTGCTGGAGACCGTGCTGGCGGACGCGTTCGCCATTCGGCCACACGCCCATCAACCAGATGTGGGTGAATCCCAGAGATTGCCAGCGGGCGATCTCTGCATCCGGGATGTCATGCAAGGTTGCGGGACGTCTGAGCTGACGGGACAAGTCCGTGAGCAGGCACCGGGTATTGAGCTCGTAGAGCAGGGGAGTTGCAGCCACGAAATCAACTGTTCAAGACTTTCAGGGCCTTGCGCACATTCGAGACACGGGCGATGAGCAGACCGCTCTTCGAGGAAGGGCTGGTGGCGCAATAGCAATACTCGATGTTGATCTTGGCCGCGGCGAGACGGCGGGAGATGCTGGCCAAGGAGCCAGGCTTGTTGCCCCCTTCGATCATGAGGACTTCATCATCCACGACCAGAGTGCCGTGCTCTTCAAAGACGCGCAAAGCCCGGTCAGGATTGCTCACCACCATGCGGATGACCGAGTGGTCCACGGTATCGCTCGTGCTGATGGCGTAGATGTTGATCTTTTCGGCGGCCAGGGTGTCGCAGACCTCTGCAAGCATGCCGGGGCGGTTATCGAGGAAGAGGGCGAGTTGACGTGTGATTTCCATAAATTCTCCAGCGTCTGAAGTTGTTGTTATTAACGCACAAAAAAGGGCTTTCGTCGAGCCAACAAAAAACCGGCAGAGTTTCCTCTGCCGGTTGGTGAATCAATAGCTGCCTTTAGGGGGCAGGGCCGGATCGCTCGTGGGCGCCGGTTTCGTCTCCGGTTCATGGACCGGGGGAGCTCCGGGAGGTGCCTTGGCCGGATGCGGGACAATACGCCAGAACAGGCCGAGCGAATCTTTCCAGTTCTTGAGGATGTCGTTCGCGCGCGGCGATTCGGTCTTCTCAAGGTGCTGATAGATGAGTGCCTGCAGGGCTTTGATCTCTTCCTCGTTGTCGAGGCGTTCGATACCCACCATCTGATCGTTGAAGCGATCAGCGAAGCGGCCGTCCACGTCATAGACGTAAGCGATACCACCGCTCATGCCGGCGCCGAAGTT
>CAZRGY010000350.1:0-4963 GCA_964599715.1 uncultured Verrucomicrobiota bacterium
TCAAAGTCTCCCAGTTGTTCTGGTGCGTGTCCCAACCACCGAGTGTTACCGTGACGAACCGCACACCCGATTCCACCAACCGCGTCGCCAGCAGACAGCTCTGGGAGAACTGGTCCTTACCGAACAGTTTCGTGATGTTCTCCGATTCCTTGCGCAGATCGAACGCCTCACGTGATTTTTCCGAGCGCATCATCTCGTAAGCCTTCTGGCCGAACTGGTCCATGCCTGCGAGTAATTTGTCTTCCTTCGCGTATTCGCCGAACGCCGTGTCATACCGCTTCACCAGGTTCTGACGACGATCCACGTCTTCGAGCGTCACCCCATTGCGCAAAGCCAGCCCGCGCACTTCCAATGCCCGGCCTGCCTGCGGCGCTGCACCTGTCTCGAACGGCCCGTACTCCGGCCCCATGAAACCGGTGGCATAAGCACCTTGGTTCGGGATGGCAACAAATGGCGGGAGATATTCCGGCGCGCTCATCTCCCGCGAGACCACCGAGCCGTAGCTCGGATACCGCAACGAGGCGATGGGGCGATTGCCGGTCATCATGTAAGCGCTGCCCAGTTCATGGGCGGCGAGCGTGTGACTGACGCCGCGCAAGATGGTGAACTTGTCCGCGCACTGGGCGAGCTTCGGCAGATGCTCACTGATGCGCACGCCGGGCACATTGGTCGCGATCTCTTTGAACTCACCGCGATGCGTATCGGGCGCGTCCGGCTTGAGATCGAACGTATCCATGTGGCTCGGTCCGCCGGAGAGCCGCACAAAGATGGCCGCCTTGCCCTTGGCGGGTGCCACGCCGCCCTGCGCTTGCAGTTGCAGAAAGTTCGGCAGACTCAGGCCGATGCCCGCCAGCGCACCAACACGCAGGAAGTCACGACGATTAACGCCATCACAGTAAGAGTGGGTTGCCATAGTATTGTTCGATTAGTGGTTCACCAAAAATTCACGGGCATTCAACATCGCCCAGAGCACATCACGCACACCATCCACCGGATCTTTCGCGCTGGCCAAGTCCTCCTTGGCCTTCGTCATCTCATCCGCGGTCGGGAAACGGCTCACGGTCCGCAGATAGATCTCCTGGATGACCTCTTCTTGATTGAAGGCCGGCGCCTTTGGCGTGCCGGTCAGTTCTTTTTCCTTCGCCTCGGTCGCCGCGATGAGTTCATCCACCTTTTTCAAGTCTTCCGGTTTCGCATTGCCCTTGGCCAAGGCCATTTCCTTGCGCTTCTTCAAGTTCTGCTTTGTAGCGCGCGCCTTGCGCAGTTCCCCTTCTTTCTTTTTCTCCTCCGCACTGCCGCTGCCGTTCATGCGGCGAAGCTCGGTGATCCAGGTATTGTCCTTCGAACTCCCCTCCAGCTTGGTGAGCAACTCCGGATCATTCCGGGTGAACAGCGTCTGCAGCAGTGTCGGATCGGATGTGCGCTCGCAATCGCAATTCGTCAGTCGCGCCGGTTTGCCAAAAGTTGTCAGGGCATAGCCGCTCTGCCCTCTGCGGTTCGCTCCCACATTGGGGCCGATCGCCCGTTTCTCGATGTCGTTGGCAAACGTCGATTGCAGCTGGGATGACGTGGTGGCCATGGCGATGGCATCCATCACCACCTCTGCGGGCAATCGCCGCAGCACCATGCGGCTGAAATTCTTTTCATCCAGCCGGTTCGTGTCATTCGGCTTCCACGTGCGTTGATACGTATCGCTATTGAGGATCTCGCGATGCAGCCACTTCATGTCGAAACCTTTGGCCACAAATCCGTCGGCCAGATAATCGAACAGCTCCTTGTTCACCGGCGGGTTCGCCAGGTTCATGTCATCCGCCGGCTCCACTATGCCGCGCCCGAAGTAGTTCGCCCACACGCGGTTCACATAAGCTTTGGCAAAGTAAGCATTCTGCGGATCACGCATCCAATCCATCAACGGTGCCCGCGGATCGGGATAATCCGTCAGGGAAACTTCCTCGCCGCCCAGAATCTTCGGCGTGGCCACGCGGCTGTTGTAGCTCGGGTTCTTCTGCTTCAGCTTGGCGATCTCTTTGTCAGACAGTTTACGCGTCGAGATGCGCTTCACGAACAGTTCCTGCCAAGGTGCCGGTTCACCCGCACGCACCAGCTTCTCGAAAGCCGCTTCCACCGCTTTCTTCTGCTTCTTCTTGTCTGTTTCACCAACATCTTCCCGCAGTTTCTCCGCCATCGACTTGTAGCTGACCTCCTCTTTTACGTTGGAGTTCGCTCCGTAGCTGATCGGCTCGAAGAACGCTTGGAACTGCTGGAAGTCATTCATCGTCCATTGGTCGAAAGGATGCTTGTGGCACTCGGCGCACTCGATGCGCACACCCAGGAAACTATGCGCGAAGGCCAGTGCTTTCTCCTGCGGCTTGCGCACGTTCTGCCGCAGCCAGAAGAAAGGCATGTTCGGCCGGTCCGCGATGTCCGTAGGATGATTCTTCGTCAGGTAGGACGACATCTCCTTGGCATAATCCAAGTAAGACTGATCCGGGCTGGTGCGGCCGGTTGCCAGCACGATACCCGCCACCAGTTTGTCGTAAGGCTCGTTCTTCGCGATGCGCGCCTCGATCCAGTCATACCAGAGCCGGGATAGTTCCGTGTTGAAATCCTTCTCACCGGCACCACGGAGTTGAGCAGCATTGTTCCCGGTCCAATCACACATTTGCGTGGCCCACCAGGCGGCATAAGCCGGACGGTTCAGCAACTCGTCGATTTTCTTCGCGCGCTTGTCCGCCGATTTGTCCGCAACAAACTCGCGCACTTCACTGGGTGTCGGCAAGGTGCCCGTCACATCCAAGCTCACGCGGCGAAGGAACTCCGTGTCGGACGCCTTGTCAGATGGCACGATGCCCACCTTGCGCAGCTTATCCAAGATCAACTCATCCACCTTGGTGTTCGCCGCGATCTTCGGATACTTCGGCCCCACCTTGTCGCTCACCGGCAACATCACCGGGATGGGATGCACACCATTGTCATAGAAAGCCACGATGTGCGTATCGCCCGGACCCGTGCACTTCACCTCACCCGTATCCGAAACATTGGAGACCGTATCATCATTCGTGCGGAAGCGCGTGATCTGCGTCACATCTTCCACCGTGCCGTCTTTCCAATGGGCCAGCACCTTGAGCTGCACCGTCTCATCGGTCTTCTTGAAAACGATCTCCTTCGGCAAAACTTCCAACCGCTCAAACTCACCCGTCTCGGCCACATCGATCTTCGCACCCTCGCTGATCCACTTCAGGATCAGGTTGTATTCCCATGAACCTTTCTTGATGCGTTCCTTGCCCTTGTGCTTCTCCTCGTTCGTGGCTTTCAACAGGATCAAGCTCTGCGCCGCGTTCTCTTTCTCCACCCGGATGCCGTCCTCTTTGTCTGCCGTGATCTCGTTGTGATCCTTCTCAAAATCATAACCGAACAGGGAAAGCTGGAACCCGCCCTGACCGGAGAAAGCACCATGACACTCACGCCCACTGCAACCCGAACGGCTCATCAACGGAACCACGTGACGGCGAAAACTCGGCGAGTCCGCCTGTTCCAGATTCGCCCAGCGCTCACTCGCACTCGGCTGCTTGGTCGACGGCGCAGCGGTCAGTGGTGCGATGAGGGAAAGAGAGGCAAGGCAGGACAATGCCCACAAAGAGAGACGTTTGGCCTTTTGCATAGCGTATCGGTTTAAGCCACCCCATGGTGAGACTAAGGCGGCACTGGAAAAACTTCCGTGCGACCGGTGGGTAAGGCTGTGCCTAAATGACACCCCAACCACCCAAACCGCGCAAGGGATATGTTGACTATCTAGACGTAGCCAAGCCAAAGGAAGGTTACGGCTATTTACCGCCCTATCCCTACCGCCCTCCTCTTCAAAACTTACCTTCATGCCACCTATCTTAAAGGGGGACCTAGGACAACGGCTGTCCATGGCCTCAAAAAGATCAAAACAGCTAAAAACAGTGCAAACCACCTAACTTCAGCAGCTTACATCAGAAAATCACACCAACCCATGCCCCGTTACCACCTGTCGCGTCTCCTGCGGCTGCTGGTGAAAGATCGCGTGCCAGCCACGCGCCGCTCCCGCCTCGATATTCTCCAGCCGGTCATCGATATAGAGTATCTCCGTGCCTTGCTTGCCGGTCATCGCCTCCACCGCCTCGTAGATCTTCGCCGCTGGTTTCATCGCGCCGACTTCATGGGAAAACACGTAGCCGTCAAAATCCGCGAAGAACGGGAACTGCCGCCGGATATGCCCCACCGCCAGCTCGTTGGTATTTGAAAAGATGAACACCGGCACCCTGCGTGCGCGCAGGCGCGCATGCAATTCCAGCATGGTCTCGATGGGGGAAAAGATGTCCGCGAACGCCGCACTGAAATCCTCCAATGTGCCACTGAACCCCGTGACGCTCACGAATGCCTCAAACAATTGCGGCGTCGAGATCTGCCCCGTCTCATACTGATGCAGCAAGGGGGATTGATCGATGACCTGCTTGAGTTCCACTCCCTTCAACCGGCTCAACGGCTCCAGCTGCCGCGCCATGATGCCGTAATCAAAATCCAACAGCACCTTCCCCAGATCAAAGACAACAACCGATGGTTTGCTCATGCCAGAGAAAGACAAGCAGCACACAGAAGGAGTGTGAAGCGAAATTTGTAATCCGTGATTAGCATGAAACACAATCATACACTGTTCCCATGATTGGGGTGGTTTATCCTTGCTTTTTTGTCTGCAGACAGACTTCTCTAATGAACAGGGGGAAATGTATGACTAGCAAAGCAACTTATTCACTTAGTATTCGAGAATTGCATCGGCCTGAGAGTGAGCCAAATTCTGACCACTCAAATCTGATTTTATCTTTCGAATCAACCACATCATTTGGAGCCTTCTCCGTTGGAGACACCATAGCCGATGGTCCAGGAAATGTTTTTTTGGGGCGAATCGCTCACATACACCATACTATTGGTCAATTGGGTG
>CAZRGY010000351.1:0-4899 GCA_964599715.1 uncultured Verrucomicrobiota bacterium
CTAAGCCAAAGTTCAAACTTGGAGAAGCTGTTCGAACACTGGTTGGCACAGCGAGATTAGGATGGATAGCCTGGCGTAGTTGGCATTTCAAAGAAGAGAAAGTGTGCTGCTGGATAGATATTCCGAATGCGCAAGGAGGAAGAAAAAAGCATTCGCGACGCTATTGGGAGCATGAACTTGAATCGCAAGTTATCGAGCAGGACGATTGCAATAGATAATTAATCAAGTTGAAAGCTGAATACGCGATTTACCTCACTCGTACCCTTATCTCCTGAGCCACCACCGGCAGATCGATGATCGCGAGCCCCCATTCCGCCTCGTGATGCACGTCGAACTTGCGGCCGTTGATGACCAGCTTCGGCTTCTTCTCCTGTTGGTGCAGCATGATGCGCCAGACTTGCAGCGGTGACTCGTATTCGCCTTCAACCGCTCCGATGATGATCTCGGTTTCCTCGCCTATCGGCTTCGTCTCGATGCGTCGCCGGTGATATTTGCCGGTGAGATAGCTATTGGTCGCGCCATCGTCCTCATACCACTCGAGCACGCCAGTGCCACCGGGCCAGATGTGGAGCGTCTGTAGCGGCTCGGCGATCTCACCCACGTATTGCTGCACCGGACCGAAGGGCAGAATCGTCCCCGCACGGACGAACACCGGCATCGTGTCCAGTGGCGCGTGTGCGACGATGTGCTGGCCGCCGTCAAAGGCCTCACCGTTCCAAAAACTGAACCATGTCCCACGCGGCAGATACACACTGCGGGCCACGCTGCCCGGTTGCAGGATGGGCGCCACCAGCACGTTCTCACCGAGCAGGAACTGATCGCCACACGCCACCGCCACCGGGTCCTGCGGATGATGCCACGCCAGCGGGCGCATGATGGGTGTGCCATCGCGTTGCGCCTCCGCAAAGAGACAATACAGATACGGCAGCAACTGGTAACGCAGCTCGATGTAGCGTTTGCAAACGGCTTCCACTTCGGGGCCAAAGGTCCATGGCTCCTGATCGCGCGATTCGTTGTTCGTGTGATTGCGGAAGAACGGCGTGAACGCAGCCATCTGCGTCCAGCGCGCGAGCAGTTCGCCGGTGCTGTGCTCTAAGAAGCCGCCGGCATCCGCACCGCAGAACGGCACGCCGCTCAGGCTGAGATTCAGCAGCATGGGGATGGACTCGGCGAGATGCTCCCACACGGAGCTGTTATCGCCCGTCCACACCATGGCGTAACGCTGCACACCCGCATAACCCGAACGCGTGATGACCAAGGGCCGCTGCTCCGGCGCATTGGCAAACATGCCTTCCTGCGAGGCACGTGCCATCATGTGGCCATAAACATTGTGCACCTCGCCATGCGCCTTAGCGCCCAGCTCCGTTGTATGCTGTGCATCCAGTGGCAAGGACTTGCCCGGCAGGTCAAAGGCCGATGGCTCGTTCATGTCATTCCAGATGCCCGCGACCCCTGCTTGCGCGAGGGCCGCCTGTTCGGTCGCCCACCATTGCCGCACCTTTGCTTGAAAGAAATCCGGATACGCGGAACGCCCCGGCCACACCTTGCCGATGATATCCTTGCCCTTGGCGTCTTTCACGAACGCCTTCTGTTTACGCCCGCGCTGATACACACCGAACTTGCGATCCACCTTCACGCCCGGGTCCACGATGCTGACGCATTTGAAGCCCTGCGCGGCGAGTCTCCGCAGCATCTCCTTTGGTTTCGGAAACGTTTTCCCGAAGGTGAACACGCGGTAGCCATCCATGTGCATGATGTCGAGGTGCAGCACATCGCACGGGATCTTTTTCTTCCGGTAAGTGCGCGCGACATCTTCGATGTGTTTGCGCGTGGGATAGCCGTAACGCGATTGCTGATAGCCCAGTGCCCACTTCGGCGGGAGCTTCATGCGACCGGTCAACTGCGTGAAGCGCGCGACCATTTGCGGCAGTGAAGGGCTGAGGAACACGTAGAGATCCACCTCGCCCGTTGCGGCGTTCATCTGCCAGGCATCATCGCGCGTGCAACCCATGTCCCATACCTGCTTGCCGGGGTTGTCCCAAAACACACCGAACGTCCGCCCCTCGCGAATGCCGATGCCGAACGGGATGGAGACGTAGAGATTTTTCAGCGCTGGAAACATGCACGAAGCATGGCCGAGCACATCGATATTCCAGAACTCGCGGATGAGCCCGCGCTTGTTCAAGGGGCCGGTGGTTTCACCAAGACCTAGAATTTGATCTTTTCCCTCCAATCCCAGACGCAGTGTGAAGCCTAATTTCTTAGAGTGTTCAATCGCGTCGGAATTGCTGAGCACCGTCCACCCATTCGCATCCGTTATGCGCCAGGTGCCTTTGAGTTTATCGAGTTGGAAGGAGAACTGCTCGGTGCGGAGCGTGATGCTTTGCTTTCCCTCGCGCACCGCTGTTTTCACTTCCGGCCAAGTGCAGGGTATGACAGCGAATGAGCCCTCGGAGAAAGCTTTGTTACGAGTTGCCCGGATGCGGATGAGATCGGGTGCGATGACGGATACCTCCAGCGGCCCGGCTTTTGAGGCGAGCGACATCCCTTGCGCTGAAGCTGACTTCAGCTTGAGAGCGGTGAATTGAACCGGTTTCCGTACGACCCGTTTACCCATACGTCGAGTAAAGACGGAATGTGCCCCCGGCTCAAGGGCGGTTAGCGAGCCTCAGCTACCAAGACGCCTGCACCTGTCATCTCGCTGGTCTGCAAGGTAACCTCTGAAACACAGGCAGGGACGACGGCGAACTTGCCCGCGCTCAGATGGACGGGTTGGCCACTTGAATGGAGGGTCACGCTGTTTTGCGTCGTCGCCACCACCAGCGGGCCTTGGTGCTCCAGCGGAAGGGAAGACTTTGGCGGTAGATCAAAGTGATCCACGGAAAAGAGTTCGTGATCCACCAGAGAGCGACGGCTCAAAGAACTGGAGGAGCTGATGCGCGCGGTCATCTTGGCGGGTTCGAAATCATTGAAATCGATCGAGGCCATGGCCTGTTCGATATGCAGATCACGCGGTTTGCCATCGAGCCCCACGCGGTTCCAGTCAAAGACGCGGTAAGTGGTGTCCGAGTTTTGCTGGATCTCGAAGAGGACACTGCCGGCACCGATGGCATGGACACGGCCACTAGGCAAAAACATGGCATCGCCTGTCTGAATGGTATGGCGATGAAAGCAATCCGCCACCGAGCCATCGCGGACCTTACGCTCGAACTCCTCCTTTGTGACCCCGTTATTCAAGCCCACATAGATCAGCGCTTCGGGCGTGGCTTGGGCCACATACCACATCTCCGTCTTGGGCTCGCCTTTTAGCTGGGCGGCTACGTGAGCAGGCGGGTGGACTTGGAGCGAGAGGTCGTCCTGAGCATCGAGCAATTTGACGAGCAGGGGAAAACGGCCGTCTTGCGATTTGGCCGGGCCGAGCATCTCCGCGGCATGATGCTCCATGAGCCAATGCAGGTCTTTTCCAGCCAGCGGACCATTGGTGATGACACTGACCCCTTCCGGCCGGTCCGTGACTTCCCATGATTCGCCGATGGGAACGTCAGGTGGCAACTGCTTGCCA
Source organism: uncultured Verrucomicrobiota bacterium (assembly GCA_964599715.1). Classification (GTDB taxonomy): domain Bacteria; phylum Verrucomicrobiota; class Verrucomicrobiia; order Limisphaerales; family JAEYXS01; genus JAEYXS01. Next base: position 3,563 of record CAZRGY010000351.1, read on the forward strand.
TAAAGCTCCGCCAAACGTCTGCCACCCCAGACCCGTTCCTTGAAGATGGGTTGGAACGTGAACGGGTAGAGGGGCATGAGCCTGACTCGTTTGAGTGCCGTGAGTTTTTAGGCAGCGGCTGTTTGCTTCGCGCTGGGATCGTTGAAGTGACCGTGAGCGCGGAACTTTCCGTAACGCTGGTTCAAACGCTCAGTAGTGCTCAGCTTCATGGAAGCTTCCAGATGCTTGAGGATAGTTACTTTAAGGTTATCGGCTGCGGCTTTGGCATCCACATGGGCACCGCCCAGCGGTTCCGGGATGATTTCATCCACCAGTTTCAGCTCCAGCAGGTCTTTGGCGGTGATTTTCAAGGCTTCGGCTGCTTTGGGAGCGGCATTGCGCTCTTTCCAGAGAATTGCGGCACAACCTTCCGGGCTGATTACCGAATAGTAGGCGTTCTCCATTATGAGCACGCTGTCAGCCACGCCGATACCGAGGGCACCACCGGAGCCGCCTTCACCGATAACTGCCGCAATGATAGGCACTTGCAGCAACATCATCTCACGCAGATTTACCGCGATAGCCTCGGCGATATGGCGCTCTTCGGCACCGATACCGGGGTAAGCACCGGCGGTATCGATCAAAGTAATAATTGGAATCCCAAATTTATCGGCTAACTTCATGAGCCTCAAGGCTTTACGATAGCCTTCTGGGTGGGCAGAACCGAAGTTGCGGAGAATATTTTCCTTGGTGTCGCGCCCCTTTTGGGTGCCGATGACGAGCACCTTGTGCTTATCCAGCTTGGCGAAGCCAGCGACAATGGCGCGGTCATCCGAATAAAGCCGGTCACCGTGCAATTCCGCGAAATCGGTGAAGGAGTGCTGAAAGTAATCCAGCGAGAATGGGCGTTTGGGATGGCGGGCGATCTGGACGCGCTGCCAAGCCGTCAGATTGGAGTAAATCTGTTTGCGGGTTTCCGCAATCTTTTGCTCCATCTGCTTGATTTCCTGGTCAAAATCGATCCCGAGCGTCTTGTTTTCGTCTGGCTTCTGCTTCAGCTCATCCAGCTTGCGCTGGAGTTCGACGATCGGTTTTTCGAATTCAAGCTGATGTTTCATGTCGGGCGGAGAATAGTTAGGAGCGTTTCAGGGCGCAATGGGGAAGTAGCGAGGGAAAGTCACGGTATGAAACGCCTGTGATGGCCTGACGGGGATGCCAGTTTATTTTCGGCTTTCCTATAGGTCGGCTTGACCCGGCCCTAGCGGCGTACCTACTATGCGCCACGTTTGTGATGAAAGTATCCCGTATAATTTTGGGGCTCATGCTCGCGTTGACGCTGACGGCGTCGGCGCAAACCC
>CAZRGY010000352.1:0-4897 GCA_964599715.1 uncultured Verrucomicrobiota bacterium
CGCCGTCTGCGGATAATCAAATTTCGTCGTCATATTCGAACTGCTGACACAGCCAGCGATAAAAACAGCCACCCCCAAGCAAAGCAGCAAGGTCTTGATGCTGTGGTTCGCACCCGCGGTTTTAAATCTGCGTTTATCTGCGCTCATCTGCGGTTAAATCCTTATCTCACCTTCACCCAAAACGTCTTCAGGTATCCCGGCTCATCACGCGTCACCGGAAAGTCCGGTGGTTGCGGGATGAACCGCTCCCGCTCCACATTGCGCCCGGCTTTCACGATTGCCGCCTTCACGGTGCCCACAAAATCTTCCGGCTCCAGCCCGGCCGCGTTCGTGGAGGCCAGCAACGTGCCTCCATTTTTCAAAACCTTCAAGGCATCCCCAACGAGCCGCCCGTAATCCCGCTCAGCCCGGAACACCCCACTTTGTTTCGATTGCGAGAAAGTCGGCGGATCCAAGATAACGACATCGAAGAGGCGTTGCTTCTTCCCGAGCCGCTTCAACCAGTCGAACACATCACCAAAAATGAAATCATGCGCCGCCGGGTCCATCTCGTTCGCCGCGAAGTTGCGCCGCCCCCACTCCAGATACTTCTTGGAAAGGTCCAAGCTCGTCGCCCGCGCCCCGGCCATACCGGCCGCCACCGAGAAACCACAGGTGTAAGCGAAGGTGTTCAACACTTCCGCACCTTCCAACCCTCCCTCGCGCACCTCGAAATCAGGCGCGATGTAATTCGTCAGCAACCGCCGCCGGTTATCTCGTTGGTCCAGAAACAGCCCCACGCTATAACCCTCTTGAAAGCTCAATTGAAAATTCACCCCGTTCTCACGGATGGTGAACTCCCCTTCCACCTTCTCACCCAAAATCCGCTGTGGACTGGCCGCCTCCACTGAGGACTTCCGCACCTGCCGATCCAGGACTTTGTGATACGCTGATTTGCTCAGATAATTTGTGGCCAATTGCCCCAAACGATCGTGCTGCCCCGTGGTCAATTCCTCCGCAGATTGCGAGAGCAGGTTTTCACCCAGCTTCTCCGCATACCACCCCGGCCAACCATCGGCCGCACCATGCATCACGCGGAAAGCATCCGTCTTGGTCGCATCGATGACGGCATTGCGCAAAGCCTGTGAAACATCCGCCGTGAAATCGACTGGCGCAGAGTATTTCACCAATTCCCCGGTGGCCGGATGCTCGAACTCGATTTCCGCTGCATGCAGACACAGCCGCGCAAAAGGCGAGCCGCCATACCGCACATCACCCAAGATCGGAAACCCCAAGTCTTGGGCGTGTAACCGTATCTGATGCGTCCTCCCAGTCTTGGGCTCGGCAATGACTTGCGTCCTGCCTTTCTGTGATTCTCCACGATTGAAAAATGTTTCGGCCAGATCACCAGGACTGGTCAGTGGACGGCTCACAAACTCACTGCCGACCTTGGTCATGTGCGAACGCGCATGATACCGCTCCTGTTTCACCGGTTTGTCCGTGAGCAGGACATAGCGCTTTTGAACCTCGCGTTCCGAGAATTGTTCCGTCAGGGATTTTGCCGCCAATTTGGTTTTGGCGAAGACCATCACTCCCGAGGTCTCCTTGTCCAGCCGATGGATGATGCCGATCTGGGCCCAGCGCGGTTCCCGCTGCCGCAACCATTCGTAGATACCCTCCCCCGAATAGGGCGTGGGTGAATGGGTGTTCCAGTTCGCAGGCTTGTTGACGACCAGCAGGTCGTCGTCTTCATGGATTATCAGGCCGCTGGTCACACGCGTTGGGCTGGCCGTTCACTGCACATCGAGCGTCAGGGTCTTGCGCTCATCCTTGAACTCCAGCGTCACACTTGTGCGCTCGATGGCCGTAACCTTCACCCCCTGGACCAGATCACCCACATGCACGTTCTTGCCGCTGATCAAAGCCGTGGGATTGGTCAACCGGTAGAAGATGCCTTGCAGCTTGAGTTCAGGAAACGCTGGTTTCGGAGGCGCAACCGGCTCCGTTTTCGCGACCACCGGTTGTGGTGCCGGTTCGGCTGCAGGCGCAGGAGCGGCAGTGGCCACTACCGTTGGTGCGGGTTCCGGCATTTCAATCTTAACTGGCGTCGGCGTGAAAGCCGGTTCAGGAACCTCACGCGTGACCACTTCTGTGCTCACCTTGATGCCAGACTTGGCGACATAGGTGCTGGGTTGCGTCGGGGCCTTGGGTGCGGCCGCAGATGTGGGTGCCGGAGCCGGGGTTGGAGCAACTGTGGGCACCGGCATCATCGGCGGCTGGGGCACGGGAGCGGTCACTGCCACGATGGGCTGTTCTGCCGGTTTGTTTTGCAGACCGCTCCGGATGAACCAAAACGATAGCGCCAGCAAAACCACGACGATCACCGGGACAAGTATGGCCGACCAATTCGTGCCGCCGCCTGCACTACGCCGCGGTGGCGCATCGGCGGGCTGGAGCGGTGCGCCAAGCGGACCTGCTGTTGGCCGGTTCTTCTGCGCCTCGTTGGCGCGCTTCAAGGCATCATTGATGAGGCTCATGCTGGGATGTTTCCTTCCAGTTCACGGATGGCCAAACCTACCGTGGAAAAATCGACCCGATCGCTCTGCTGCACAAAACCCGCAAGCAGACACTTGTCGCACACTGCGTTCACCAGACGCGGAATGCCCTTGCTGTAACGATGGATGCGCCAGATGGCGCCCGTGGTGAAATACGGTGCCCCATTTCCGCCGCTCACATGGATGCGATGCTGGATATAGGAAGACAACTCCGCCCGCGTCAGCGGATTGATATGATACCGCACCGTGATGCGCTGGCGTAACTGCCGCAAACGATGTGCATTCAGGCGGTCACGCAATTCCGGTTGTCCCATCAACACGATCTGCAACAGCTTCCGGTCATCCGTCTCGAGATTGGAGAGGAGCCGCACTTGTTCCAACAATTCATCCGTGAGGTCTTGGGCCTCATCAATGATGAGCACCGCATCCTTTTGCTTCTCCACCAGGCTGAAAAGAAACTCGTTGATCGTGGATAATGTCTCCAACCGGTCCTTCCCTTTGACATCCAGGCCGAACTCCATGGCGATGGCTTTCATCAGGCCGTTGGAGTCGAGCACCGGGTTCAAGATCAGTGCCGTGGCATACCCGTCGCCGAGCTGCTCCAGCATGGCACGGCAAATCGTGGTCTTGCCCGCGCCCACCTCGCCGGTGAGCTGGACAAAGCCCTTCCGCTCGCGAATGCCATACAGCAAGTGATTAAACGCCTCGCGGTGCTTGGCGCTGTAAAACACAAAACGCGGATTTGGCGTGATGGTGAAGGGTGGTTCCTTCAGCCGGTAGAATTCCAAATACACGGCATCCTGATAGCGAAGTTTTCGACGGGTGGAAAGGAAAAGCGGCAATGGTCTTTCTGCAACTAAACAGTCACCTTCACCGAAGCGACCTCCCATTTTGGAGTGCGGAGGCTTGACTCCGCTTTCCGTCCGAGGCGGCTTGACGCCTCGAATTCCATTCGGAGCAGCCAAGGTGGCTAGGCTCAGCCCCTTCTTTTCGCTATTCCAAAATCACTGGCCAGCCGGTGCAACCGACCGCTCTTTCGCGAGCTTCGCCCCCAGCCTTACCGCCGAGAAAAGACTCCCCGGGCTGGCCTTACCCTGCCACGCGATGTCAAACGCCGTCCCGTGATCCACACTCGTCCGCACCACCGGCAGTCCTAGCGTAGTGTTCACGGCGGATTCAAACGCGATCATCTTCACCGGGATATGCCCTTGGTCATGATACATGCACACCACCGCATCGAACTCCTTGCGCCGCGCTGGTGTGAACGCCGTATCCGGCGGCACCGGTCCAGTGATGTGAATGCCCTTGGCCCTCCCCGCTTCGATGGCGGGCACGATGAACCGCTCCTCTTCACGATCGCCAAAAAGCCCGTTCTCGCCTGCGTGCGGATTCAGGCCGCAGACGAGCAACTTCGGTTCGCGCCCGCGGATCCGTCGCAGCGCATTGGCCGTCAATTCGATCACCTCGAGTATCCGCGCGGTGGTGATGAGCTTCGGCACTTCATGATACCCGCAATGCACCGTCACAAAACTGCAGGTGATCTCCTCCGAATACTGCATCATGCAGGACTTCTCCGCGCCCATGCGCTCCGCGAAAATCTCCGTATGCCCCGGATACCTGTGCCCGGCCAGATGCATCGCCTCCTTGTTCAACGGTGCTGTGGCCACCCCTTGCACCTCACCCGCCAGCGCCGCATCGATCGCCCGGTTCACATACTGATACGCCGCCTCACCGCAAGCCGCCGAGAGTTTCCCGGGTGCCACTGTTTCCGCCTTAACCAACTGCCAATCCAACACGGAAGGCACGCTCACCTGTTTGGAAGCCTCCGCCCAATCTTTTGGTTGAATCAAAGGCGCGTTAAAAGGCAACCCCGTCTCCTTAGCCACCCGCGCCAGCACACCCGCGTCACCGAACACGACCGGCACACAGACCTTTGCAATCTCTGGCTCCGCAAGCAGACGCAGGCATATCTCCGGCCCAACCCCGGCCGGATCGCCCATCGTGACCGCAATGCATGGCAACAACGAACTCATTTCCCGCTACCTTGGCAGCAATGAAGCTCCTCCGCAACCAACTCGTAGAAACGTCATCGCACCACCAAAAACAAGGTAAGGACGAGTTTTGGAAGTCGAACTTCGACCCTCGCTCCCTTGCGTCTCCTTTACCTACCCGCCAACCAGCAGCAGGAACAAGGAACCACCAACGCACAACCTTGCCCGCAGGTTTCCCCACTCAACGCTCAACACAATCTCCACTCAACTAATATTCAACATTTCCTCGAAGTGTCCTTCCCGTTCGATCCGTTCGCGAGTTGCTTCTGGTGAACTCCTGTACTGCGGCACTCTATCACCAGGCCAAACCTC
>CAZRGY010000353.1:0-4884 GCA_964599715.1 uncultured Verrucomicrobiota bacterium
GAAGCCGATCTGGTTATTGACGATGATGTGCAACGTACCGCCCGTGGTGTAACCGGCGAGTTGGCTCAGATTGAGCGTCTCTTGCACGATGCCTTCACCGGCAAAGGCGGCATCGCCATGGATGAGCAGGCCCATGCAAGTGCTGCGGTCTTGATCACCGACGCGATCTTGCTTGGCACGCACCCGGCCAAGAACCACCGGGTTCACAAATTCGAGATGGCTGGGATTGAAGCAGAGTGAGAGATGGACCGTATCACCCGCGGCAGTTTCCCAGTCGTGACTGTGGCCCAAGTGATACTTCACATCGCCCCGGCCAGTGTATTGTTCCGGATCGGCATCGGCGAACTCGCGGAAAATCTGGCGCGGGCTCTTGCGCATGATGTTGGCCAGCACGTTGAGGCGTCCGCGATGGGCCATGCCGATCACGATCTCCTTCACGCCCTGACCGCCAGCCTGTTCAATGGCGAGGTCCAGCAGGGGAATCAGGCTCTCGCTGCCTTCCAGAGAAAAGCTCTTGGCACCCAGGAATTTCTTTCGGATGAATTCCTCAAAGGTCACGGCATCGGTGAGCCGGGAGAGAATGCGCAACTGGATGTCATGGGGCAGGGTGGTGCGGTTCTGGTTGGGCTCCATCTGCTGTTGCAACCAGCGGCGCACTTCCAAATCATCGATGTGCATGTATTGCACGCCGATGGAGCGGCAGTAGGTGTTCCGCAGAATCTCGAGGATCTGGTGCAAGGCCAGCGTCTCTCCATGGATGAGCGCCTCGCAGGAGAATTTTTTGTTCAGATCATCGGGAGTGAAGCCGTAGAAGGAAGGGTCCAGTTCTGCGGGGATACGGGGCGTTTCGCCGATGGGGTGAACCTTGGCAATGATATGGCCGCGGACACGATACGCGCGGATGAGCTGGTTGATGCGGTCCTGCCAGACCCCCGAGTCATCGCCGTTCAACACCGCGCAAGGTGCCGGGGACTCCGCCGGTGGGGTGGAAAAGAAAGTCGTTACGCCGTTTTCGCCATCGGTCTGGGAGCGGAAGAAATCCCGCCATTCAGAGGGCACCGACTCCGGTTGCTGGCGGTAGGCCGCTTGCAATTCTTCGATGTAGCCGAGGTTCAGCACATGTGATGGGAAGCGGTCGTGGCTCATACCTTGGCACAACTATACTGAAGATTCGGGGCTTGTCATATCTTTTGGCGGCGAGAACGGAACTCTTTGTGAAAGTTTTTTGTTCGGTTTCCTTTTTCAGCGGGGTTTTACTTTTAAAAGAGCATGACGGAAATCCAACAGTTACTGGCGGCTTATGTGGAGGAAGGATCAGAAACGGCCTTCCGGGAGCTGGTGTCCCGTTACCTCAATCTGGTCTATTCCACCGCTCTGCGGCTCGCGGGAGGGAATGCGCATCTGGCGCAGGATGTGGCGCAGACAGTGTTTCTGCAACTCGCCCAGAATGCCCGGAAACTTTCCCGCGAAAGCTCCTTGGGCGGGTGGCTGCACCGCACCACTTGCAATATGGCCAGTAAGGCTATGCGGACCGAGCGCCGACGTCTTGAGCGTGAAACCCAGGCAATGCTTATGAATACCCAAACACAGCCGACGGAGGCGCGCATGGAAACCATTGCGCCGATGTTGGATGAAGCCATCAACCAACTGGGCGAGGAAGATCGAAAGGCCATCTTGCTGCGGTTTTATGAGGCGGGTGATTTTCGAACAGTCGGGATGGCTCTGGGCAGCAATGAAGATGCGGCCCGGATGCGGGTGAACCGGGCCTTGGAGAAATTGCAGGGCATCTTGAAGCGCAAAGGGGTGGCTTACTCGACTGCGGCCCTGGGGACTTTGCTGACTACGGGAGCGGTTAATGCTGCGCCCAATGGCCTGGCCTTGACGGTTTCGGGAGTCGCCCTCGCCAATGCCGCTGGAGGGGTTGGCGCAACCGTAGGAGTGATACAATTTATGACCTCAACAAAATTGGGAATCGCCGGGGCGATAGTGATCGCCGGACTCGCGGGCGGCTTGGTGCTGAAGCAGCAGCAGGTAACCGAATTAAGAGCCCAATATGAACGACAAAAAAGACAGCTCGAAGAACAGCAGCTTGAGATCGAGGCGCTGAAGCAAAAGCCCCAGCCGACGGTAGTGGATCGAAGCCTATCCGATGATGAGCGGACGGAGTTGCTGCGTTTACGAGGGCAGATGGGATTGATGCGAGACCAATTGGCGACCAGTAAACGCAAGCAAGAGACCTTAAATGATTCCTACCAGATGGTTGTCCGTGAGTTGGACAAGGAGATCGTCGCCAAAGCCGAAAAAGCACACTTGAATCAAATCATGATGGACGCCAAGCAGTGGCTAGTCGCTTTTCACTTATATGCCGCCGAGAATAATGACAGTTACCCGACTGCTTTCGAGCAAGCCAAGGACTTTTTGGGCGAGGAAAGAGGGTCGGAAATTTTAAAGAAAATAAGTGGCCAATTCGAGCTGTTCCCGATGCCTGAATTGCAGGACTCCTCACGGACAGACCTCGTTATACTACGCGGCAATGCCATGCAGCTTTCGTCTGGTATGTGGCTGAAAGTATATGGGTTTGCAGATGGACATGTGGAAGCACTCGATTCGGTGGACGGGGATTTCAGGGCGACGGAAGCCGCCCGCAAACTGGTGTATCCGCCCAGACTGGAATAGACAGGCAGGCTGTGAAGCAAAAGAGCGGACAAACCTCGAGGTTTGTCCGCTCACGATACTTCTTTAATCTATTCCACCACGCGCATCTGGATGGCTTCCACGATGCGTTCCTCTGCGGAGATGGAGCTGACGACGACCACGGTGTTGCCTTTGGTGAGCTGGTTCTTTTGCTTCAATTCCGCAATCGCGGGGTTAATGGTCTTTTCCGGGGAGGCGTGGTTGAAGGGCATCACGACCGGGATGACACCGCAGAGCATGGTCAACTGGTCGGCCAGTTCCTGCGTTTCGCAGACGGCAAAGATCTTCGAGTAACGCGGGCGCATCCACGAAGTGTAACGGGCCATGGTGCCGCGCAGGGTGAAGATGATGATGGCTTCCGCCTTCAGTTCATCAGCCATGACCACGGCGCTCTTCACGAGCTTTTGGCGCGGGCTGGTGAATTCAGCACGGTCCTGAAAGTTGGCCCCGCCCGAGCGTTCGATACGTTGGGCCACACGATCCATGACCTCGACGCATTTGAGCGGGTATTTGCCCACAGTGGTCTCGCCGCTGAGCATGATGGCGTCCGCCTGTTCGAAGACGGCGTTGGCTACATCAGTGATCTCGGCGCGAGTGGGGTGAGGCGTGTTGATCATGCTCTCCAACATGTGGGTGGCCACGATGACGGGGCGACCGACACGCAGACAGGTCTTCACGATCTTACGCTGGATGATGGGCAGCTCCTCGTAAGGGCATTCGATGCCCAAGTCACCACGGGCGACCATGATGGCGTCTGCTTCCGCGATGATGCTGTTGATGTTCTTGATGGCTTCCTGGTCCTCGATCTTGGCCACGATGAGCGGGCGCGGGTTGGCGTTTTCCACCACGGCCCGGAGCTGGCGGATGTCCTTGGCCTCGCGGACGAAGGAGAGGGCGATGTAATCGACCCCCATCTCCAGGCCCACGGCGATGTCCGCCAGATCCTTGCTGGTCATAGCGGGGAGGCTGACCTTCACGCCGGGAAGGTTGATGTGGCGGCGGCTGCCCAGCTTGCCCGGCGTCAGTACTTCGCACTCGACCTTGTTGTCATGCTTGGCCAGCACCTTCATATGGATGGCGCCGTTATCCACGAGCACAACGTCGCCGAGACTGATGTCGTTGATGAAGTTCTCGTAGTTCACGTCCACCGAGTGGACTTCTTCACTTTGCTCCCCGCGGACGGTGAGGGTGAATTTCTGGCCGGGCTGGAGATCCAGCGGCACGGGCAGATCGCCCGTGCGGATGGCCGGACCCTGGGTATCCATCAGGATGCCGACACTGACGCCACGTTCCCGGGCGGCAGCGCGGATATCTTTCACAACACGCCGGACCCAGTCATGGGGGGCGTGGGACATGTTCAAACGGGCGATGTTCATGCCCGCATCGATCATCCGGCCTAACATCTCCGGTGAATCGGTTGCGGGTCCAAGGGTCGCGATAATCTTGGTCTTACGAGTAGAATTTGTACTCACGGGGCGGGAAGATAGGGAAAAGGGGCGGGTTGGGAAGCGTTTTGTCAGGCGGCCTGCCGTCGTTCTCGTCATCAGATTCATGAAATAAATGAGCGGACGTCCCAAGCTTGAGATTCCTTTGCATGTATGTTAGCGTTTCTCGGTAGCTGGATAGGGCAAACTTGGTGCCGATGTGAAAAAAAGAGCCACAAATGGGCTTGCCAAGCGGGCGTCAGGGCCGCATATCTAGCAAAGTTTTGAATTTATAAACTGACTTTTATGGCTGACTTAGAAAATAGCTATTCGCAGAATGTGGCGGGCAAGTATTACGTGGACAATCAGTGCATTGACTGCGATTTGTGCCGTGAAACCGCACCGCAGAACTTCACCCGGAACGATGACGGCGGACACTCCTACGTGTATAAACAGCCGGAATCGTCGGAAGAAGAAGCCCAGTGCAAGGAAGCCATGGAAGGCTGCCCGGTGGAAGCGATCGGCAATAACGGCCAATAGTCTCTGCTACAACGATTTGAAAACCCCGCCAGCTCGCGCTGGCGGGGTTTTCGTTTTCAGGCCAAAGCCGGTTTTCAAAGGGATCACGAGTCGAGGCTTAGCAGACGTCGCCGAAGCAGTTCCAGCGCCTGAGGTGAGGTGATATAATTGAAGGTCTCGCGGTCGAAGGTGTTGCGCGGTTTGATGACTTTGGTGCGCACACCATCGGTGAGGGCGATGAAGACGG
>CAZRGY010000354.1:0-4879 GCA_964599715.1 uncultured Verrucomicrobiota bacterium
CAGACCGACAAGCTAGCCCCCTACGGGGTCATGATCCCTTGGGGAGCAGGCAAGTGAAGAATGCCCAATGACTAAATCCGAATGACGAAGGAAGCCCCAACCTCGAAGCTCAAAAAAGTTCCGAGGTGCAATCAGCTTCACGCCATTGGGCATTGCTCATTACTTAGTCATTCGAGCTTCGTCATTAGTCATTGCCCGTCTTACTCGGGGCGGGCTGAAATCTCCAGCATCCGCTCGATCGGCAAGCGGGCGCGTTCGATGATCTCCTTGGGCAATTCCACCTGCGGGCTGAGGTTCAGCATGCAATCGTAGAGTTTCTCCAACGTATTCATCTTCATGAAATGACATTCGTTGCAGCGGCAGTTCTCTGTGGGCGCCGGGATGAACGTCTTGCCCGGGCATTCCTTTTCCAAGCGATGCAGCATGCCCGTTTCCGTGGCGATGATGATCTCTTTGGCCGGAGATTTCTGACAATAGGTCACCATCTTCTCGGTCGAGCACACTTCATCCGCCAGCATGCGCACGGCCTTGGTGCATTCCGGATGCGCCACTAGCGGGGCATTCGGATACTCCTGCCGGATCTTCGAGATGGCCGCATGCGTCCACTCCACGTGCACGTAGCAATTGCCCTTCCACAAGGTCATCGGGCGGCCGGTCTGTTCGATCACCCATGAGCCAAGATTTTCATCCGGCACAAAGAGCAGGTCTTTATCCTTCGGTGCCGCGTTCACGATCTTCATCGCGTTGCCGCTCGTCACGATGACGTCGCTGAGCGCCTTCACTTCCGCGCTGCAGTTGATGTAGGCGATGGTGTAGAAATTCGGGTTCGTGGCCTGAAACGCCTTGAGCTTGTCGCCCGGGCAGCTTTCCTCGAGTGAGCAACCGGCGTCTTTGTCCGGCAGGATGACGATCTTGTTCGGATTCAAGATCTTCGCCGTCTCCGCCATGAAGTGTACCCCGCAGAAAACGATCACATCCGCGCTGGTTTGGGCCGCCTGACGGGAGAGCCCGAGGGAGTCGCCTACATAGTCCGCCACGTCTTGGATCTCGGACACCTGGTAGTTGTGAGCCAAGATAACCGCGTTCAGCTTCTTCTTGAGCTCCAATATCTTACGCGACAAGGCATCATACTGCGCCGGAGGCATGGGCTTCCGGAGGCCAAAACGATCCACCCCTGCTGGGGTAATCTCCGTCGAATCAATCATGCGGGGACATTACGGTTGAGTTGGCGCACCGTCAACGGGGCGTTACAGGCCGGAAATATGGGAATTTCATGTCGAAAGTAGCCCAGCGTTTCATCATGCAGGCTTCCGATACTTAGCCATGAAGCCGTCATCTGCCTTTTCCAGATCAGCCTGGCGTTGCGCCGCCAGCAGCTTGCCATACACCACCAAATCTCGCGCAAACATATCCAGGCGTTTACCGAAGAACTCGCTCATGGTCTTGTCCGCCAGCACATCCTCCTTGTCTTGAAAAGCAATCCCATACGGCATGGACCAAGCATAGCATTGGCGCGCCACAGTGCGGATCTGGTCCGTGACCGTGAGGCCCTTCTCAAACGAACCCACTACCGAGCCGATGAGTTTGCCGGCATACTCCTTCCAGAAGTGATCGAGGAAATTCTTCAGTGTGCTGCTGATGCTGCCGTGATAATCCGGGGTGCCCAGCACAATGACATCTGCCTCGAAAACGCGTTGTTTGAGTGCGGGATAATGCTCCGCTTTGAAAGTCGTTTCCGGGTTGAACGGCGGCAAGGGATTGGCCCCCAAATCGAGCAAGTCCACCTCGGCTCCCTGTTGCTTGAGGCGCTCGGCCAACTGCGTCATGGCAGCCCCCGTGGAGGAATTCGAAGCCGGATTTCCGATGACCACTAATACCCGAAGCGATTTCTCTGTGAACATGCACCTGACCGTAGCAGCCGATGGCAGAGGGCTCAAACTTTCTTCTATCAACTCTCCACCATCCTCCCTACTGCACCCAGCCCATCACCTGCCCCAGCCGCACCAGCAAGTAACCCAGACCACCCGTGACCGGCAGGGTGAACACCCACGCCCAGACCATGCGCTCCACCACGGACCATTTCACGGCATTGATCCGTTTCGCGGCCCCCACGCCCATGATGGAGGAGGAAATCACATGCGTCGTGGACAGCGGGATGCCCGCGAAGCTCGCCACCCCGATCACCGTCGCCGCCGTCGTCTCCGCCGCAAAGCCATGCACCGGCTGGAGCCGCACCATCTTGTGTCCGAGCGTCTTGATGATTTTCCAGCCGCCTGCCCAAGTTCCTGCCGCCATCGTGATAGCGCATACAATCTTGATCCACATGGCCACTTCCAGTTTTTTCCCCTCGGCGGGCTCCAACGTTTTCAAAAAGTCCATGAAGTGAGGTATCTGGTCCAGCGCACCCGCTTTCGTTCCCGCCACCAATGTGAGCGCGATGATGCCCATCGTTTTCTGCGCATCATTCAGACCATGGGCCACGCCCATGCCCATGGCGCTGAATATCTGCAAGTTGCCGAAAACCGTTTTGACCGTGTTCGGACGCCATTTCCGCAACATATAATACAGGAAACCCATGATCAGAAAGCCCATGACAATGCCGAAAATGGGTGAAACGAACATGGGAATCACGACCTTCTGCAAAAGCCCGCCCTTCTCCGTGAAATAGATGACATCCCAATTCCCATGAGCAGCGGCCAGCGTGGAGCCCACCAGACCTCCGATCAGGGCGTGACTGGAACTGGAAGGGATGCCGTAATACCAAGTGATCAGATTCCACACGATGCCGGATAGCAAACCGCACAAGATCGTGGCCGAGGTCACAAAGTCGATATCCACCAGCCCCTTGCCAATCGTGCTGGCCACGGCCGAGCCCATCAGTGCACCCGCCAGATTGCAGATCGCGGCCATCGCCACCGCCTGCTTGGGCGTCAGGACTTTGGTGGCCACCACCGTGGCGATGGAATTGGCGGTGTCATGAAAGCCGTTGATATACTCGAAGATCAACGCGACCAGAATGACGCAAAGGATCAGTGTCATGGCGTCAGGTCGCTTACGAATTCTTCAGGACGATGTGTGTCACCACGCTGCCCGCATCACGGCAACGATCGATGACCTTCTCCAGCAACTCATAAAGATCCTTGGCGATCATCGTCTTGATGGGATCATACTTGCCGGTATAGAGATCCTTGAGCAGCTCCAACATCACTTTGTCAGCTTCCCCTTCGAGGTATTGAAGCCGGTCGTTCAGTTCCTTCACTTTCTCCAGCGGGGGCAGCTTGCGCAGCACCTTCACCATCTGTACCAGTATCTCCGCCGTCTTTTCCACCGCCTCTGCCTGTTTGCTGAAATCCACATCCTTCAACTGATCGGCGGCCAGGCAATAACGCTCGGCAAACTTCTCCACCGTCTTGGGAATCTTGTAGAGCGCGTGCGAGAGTGCCTCGATCTCTTCACGTTCCAGACCGGTGACGAAGGTGCGCACCAACTCTTCACTGATCTGCTCGGTGATGCGCTTCTCCTTGCGCCGCGTCAGGACGAACTCCTCCATGGATCCCTGCTTGCCTTCAGATTTCAAAAACTCCACCAGCGTGCGGACGCTGTTGCGAGCTTCTTCAGCACTGGCTTCCAGCAGGCCAAAAAATTTATCACCCTCACCAAAGAGCTGTTGTAGCGAAAACATGAGGCGGATGTTGTCACACAATCGTAACAATTCTGCACGCAGATTTTACAATACCCTCACCTGCAACGATTTAAAGAAACCAAAAAAGCATGCAGCCCATCAAAACGATGGTCCAGCCCCGCGTACCGACCACTTCTCGCTTTTGGATATATCCGGCTCTACCAACACCTTGCCCAGCACTTGCCGCGCGTGTAGACGCTCATAAGCCAACCCGGCGGACATCAGCGGGTAAACGGTATCGATGGAGGCCTTGATGCGCCCCTCAGCGGCCCAATCCAGTGTGGCTTGCAAATCGGCGCGATTCCGCCCGTAACTGCCGATGAGCCGCTGCTGCTTCACAAAGAGCGGCCAGAGGTTCAGTGTAATCTCACGACCAGCAGTCGCCCCACAAGTCACGATGGTTCCGCCGCGCGCCAGACAATGGAAAATCTGTTCCAGCACCGGACCGCCCACATGCTCCACCACCACATCCACGCCGCGTTTGCCCGTGATCTTTCGCACCTCCACTGCCCAATCCGGTTTGGAGGTATCCACCGTAAAATCCGCCCCTAGCTTTTGCGCGAACTCCCGCTTCTCTGGTGAGGAACCCGTGCTGATGACTTTGCCGCCAAGCTGCTTCGCGATCTGCACTGCTGCCGACCCCACGCCACTCGCACCCGCCATCACCAGCACCCAATCGCCGGGCTCCACCTCCGTGCGATCTGTGAGCATGTGCATCGCGGTGCTCGCCGCTAACGTCAAGGCCGCGCCGGTGGCGTAATCCACCGCATCTGGCAAACGCACCAACGTCCGGGCAGGCACCAAGACTTTCTCCGCAAAACCACCATCACGTTGCACGCCGAGCAACTCGCTCTTCAGACAAATGGATTCATCACCCCGTTGGCAAAACTCACAGACGCCACAGAAGATATTCGATTGGATGGCCACGCGGTCCCCGATTTTCCATTGGTCCACATCCGCACCCAGTTCCACCACCTCACCGCTCACCTCACCACCTTGCGTAAGCGGCAGCTTGATAGCGGTGGGCAACTCCCCTTTCTCCGTCCACAAGTCGAGGTGGTTCAGTCCGCAAGCCCGCATCTGCACCACTACTTCATCAGCACCTGGCACTGGATCGGGAACTTCCCGATACTCAAAACGACCAGGCTTCCCGTGTTCCATCAACTGATACGCGTGCATATAACAAAGAAACACCCA
>CAZRGY010000355.1:0-4878 GCA_964599715.1 uncultured Verrucomicrobiota bacterium
AGGGGAATGCACCTTTTCTTACGGGCAAGGTACCGAAGTTCCAGATCAGCCAACGCGCGGATTATATCAATAACGATCTGTTCGAGTGGGTACAGTTCAATCGCGCCATCATCAACACCCGCGATGAACCTTTGGCGGACGGGCGCAAGTATCGTCGGCTGCATCTCTTGCATGGAGACACTTCGGTGCTGCCGTCCACGCTGGCCTTAAAGGTGGGGACAACGTCGCTGGTCTTGGATCTCTTAGAGATCGATCACCTGCCGGAGATCGCGCTGGCGGATGCGGTGATGACCTTTCATCTGCTATCGCATGATCTGGAGGGGCCGTGGCTGGTGCATCTGAATGATGGTCGCCAGATAGATGCGCTGGAACTGTTGGATCTGTACCGGCGCAAGGCCCAGAGCGAATTCGGCGGGCGGGATGAGGAGACGGATGCGGTGCTACGACTATGGCAGAGCACCATCGAGCGCTTGTGCAAGAAACGGGAGGAACTGGTGGGGGTCGTGGATTGGGTGACGAAGAAGTGGCTCTTCGAGCAATTCATCGCCGAGCAGAAGCTGGAATGGGATGACCCGTGGTTAAAATCCTTGGATCTTGAGTTTCATCATATCGATCCGGAGCGGAGTCTGGCATTGCCTTTGGATAAGGCGGACATGGGTTGGTCACCTTGTGCGGGAGATGTCATTCAGGCAATGCAGGACGCTCCGGACAACACAAGGGCGGGGCTGCGTTCGAAGCTGATGCGGGAACTCAGTCAGCGTGATCTGCGCTACTATGTGGATTGGGAAGTACTGGATGCCGCCGGGGCGAAGACGCTGGAGCTGTCCAATCCCTTTGAAACGAGTTCCCGAGCAGCCATGGACTGGTTGAAGGCATTGGATGAGCCGGGGGATGCGCTAGCTCCCTGAACACCCGGGCAAAGGTTTGGAGGCCTTGCTGGGCAATTTATCCAAATAAAACGCTCTGTAATTTACTTGCCGCTTTGCGCTCCGGTTCCGTACTCTACTTAAGAATTGGGATCGGGAGAGGTTTTCAGTCAAGGTGCCAATTTTTGTCAGTAAGCGCGCGAGTAGCTCAATTGGATAGAGTGACGGTCTCCGAAGCCGTAGGTTGTGGGTTCGACCCCCGCCTCGCGCACCACTGACATAACGATCAAAACTGCCGTTGCCTGCGGTATCTATGAATTACAAACACTTCTACGTTCCCGGACAGGAAAAGACCCATGAGGTTCCCGAGGACGAATTACCGCCAGACAAACGGAAGATTCTGGTGCTGGATGACGACAAGGATTTCATTCTTCTGCTGAAAGAGTTCCTCATCGACCAGCATTTTGACGTTATCGCGGTGGAGAACGGGGTGGAAGGGGTCAAGCAGGTGATGGCTTCGGATTTCGATATCATTCTCTGTGACATGGCCATGCCCAAGCTGCCCGGTGACATGTTTTATCTGGCGGTGGAGCGGACCAAGCCGCACCTGTGTAAGCGCTTCATTTTCATGACCGGTCACAGTGGTGATGCCAAGATCACTGAATTCATCCGTCGGGTCAAAGGGCTGGCACTGTGGAAACCGTTTGAATTCTACATGCTTACTGAGGCGATCCAGACGGTCTTGAAGAAGAATGCTTCCAGCCAAGCGTAGGGCTTAGACCGGTGCGAAAGTGACTCTGGCAGGCGCTAATGTATCTGCCACTCTGGGGAATCCACCTCCTAACCTGATTTTTACGGCTTGTTTCATCTTTTTCCTCCGCTAGAACAGACGCCTCGTGTCTTTAAATCCGAAAGTCAAACTGGGTGTTTTGGGGTCCGGCAAGGGCTCCAACATGGTGGCCATTGCTGAGGCTTGTGCGGCCGGCAAGCTGAATGCCGAGATCGCCGCGGTGGTCAGTGACGTGGAGACGGCAGGCATCTTGGACCGGGCCAAGGAACGGGGTTTGCCCGCCAGATTCATCGCGCCCGGGAAATTCCGCACCAAGCTGGATGAGACGGCGGAGCGGGAATATATCGAGGCGATGCAGTCGGCCGGGGTGGAATGGATCGTCCTGGCAGGCTTCATGCGCATCTTGAAAGGTGATTTTCTCCGTGCATTCGAGGGTAAAGTCATCAATATTCACCCCTCTTTGCTGCCGTCGTTCCCCGGTTTGGAAGCATGGAAGCAGGCATTGGACTACGGCGTGAAGTTCACGGGTTGCACGGTTCACTTCGTGGATTCCGGTATCGATACCGGAGCGATCATCGCCCAGCGGACGGTTCCGGTGCTGGACCATGATTCGGCGGCGATTTTGCACGAGCGCATCCAGGTGGCCGAGCGGGAGCTGTATCCTGAAGCCTTGGGCCGGTTGATCGAGGGGAATGTGAAAGTGATCGGTCGCAAAACCGTGATGTCCCAGTGGATGACGGATTGAATTTAAAGAAATGAGCAAACAGGTATTAAAATTTGGATTGCCGAAGGGCAGTTTGCAGGATGCCACCATCGAAAAGATGGGCAAGGCAGGGTTCAACATCCAGGTGAGCAGCCGCTCGTACATCCCTTATGTGGATGATGTGGAGCTGGATATCCGCCTGATCCGGGCGCAGGAGATCAGCCGTTATGTGGAGCATGGCTATCTGGATTGCGGCATCACGGGCCATGACTGGATCAAAGAGAATGGCTCGGATGTGCAGGAGGTGGGCGAGTTCATCTTCAGCAAGATCTCCCGCCAGCCGACCCGCTGGGTGCTTTGCGTGCCTGAGCAGTCGCCGGTGAAAACGGTAAAAGATTTGGAAGGCAAACGGATCGCCACCGAAGTGGTGAATCTCACGAAATCCTATCTCCGCAAGAACAAGGTGAAGGCGGAAGTGGAGTTCTCCTGGGGGGCCACGGAAGTGAAGGCCCATGAGTTGGTAGACGCGATTGTGGAGGTGACGGAGACGGGTTCCTCGTTGCGCGCGAACAAGTTGCGCATCGTGGACACGCTTTTGACGTCCACTCCGCGGCTCATCGCGAACCATGACGCGTGGAAGAACAAGTGGAAGAAACACAAGATCGAGACCATCTCGCTGCTCCTCCGGGCGGCCATGGATGCCGAGGCAAAAGTGGGCCTGAAGCTCAATATCGCTGAAGCGAATCTCCTAAAATTGTTGCAAAGTTTGCCCGCATTGCGTAATCCAACAATTTCCAAGCTGAGTCAGGATGGCTGGGTTGCGGTGGAAACGATCATCGACGAACACGTCGTTCGCGAGTTGATCCCGCAGTTGAAGGCGGCCGGCGCAGAAGGAATTATTGAGTATCCGCTGAACAAAGTGGTCTACTAAAAGAAGAAAAATTATGGGTTCATTGAAGAAACGTCGGAAGTCGAAGATCAACAAGCATAAGCGCCGCAAGCAGCTCCGCGCCAACCGCCATAAGAAGCGGACCTGGCAGAAGTAAGCCCTTCCTGGCTTGCTTCGTTGGAAAAAGATTTGCATTTCACCGCCGTCCCGCACTTGCGGGACGGCGTTTTTATGGCACAGAATAGCAGTGATGCGTTTCCCTGCTGTAATCGCGTGCCTTGGACTGGCCGTCGGCGTCCTGCTGACGGGATGTCAGTCCCCTGTGGATAAGACCGCCGCCGCGCCCCGCAAGGCTCCCCAAGACCAGACTTCGCTGCCGGTGGAGGAGTGGGATTTCACTCTGGATAAGGAAGCCGAGTTGCGGATCGAGGCTTTTGCGCGGTTTGCTGCGGGCATCAGTGATGAATTACAGGACAAGGGAGAAGAAGCGCTGGAGGAGTTTTTCCGGTCTGCCCTGGCTGATTCCAAGAATGAAAAACTGGTGCTGGACGTAGCCCGCCGGTTGATCCAAGGACGGCAATTGGAGAAGGCGGTCATCCTGCTGGGCAAGTCAGCAGAGAATCCGGAAGCATCCCCGAACCTCTTGGTTTTGTTGGGACTGGTCTATGCGGATCAGGACCGGGTGGAAGAAGCGGAAGCGGTGAACCGGCGGGTGATGAAGAAGGCACCCAAATCCTTGGCGCCTTACCGGAGCCTGGTGCAGCTTTATCTGAAGAAGGAGAATCCTGCGGCTGCGCTGAATGTCTTAGGAGAGGCCTCCAAGATCGAAGGTGCTGGTTTCGATTTCTACCTGGATCTGGCCGAGCTCTACGCTTTGTTCCTGCGTCAAAACCCCACCAAGAAAGAGTTGGTGAAGTCCGATATGCGGGCGGCTCTGGATACGGTGTATGATACGAAGCCGGAGAATGCGGTGGTGCTCCAGAAGCTGGCGGAGGGGTATCAATTCATCGATGAGGTGCCCCGGGCCACGGACCTCTACATGGAGTTACTCAAGCGGTATCCCAACGCGCCGGGAGTGCAGGAGCGCCTGACGAACATCTTCTTGAAGGGGGGCGACAAGAACAAGGCGATGGAATTGTTGCGCGGGATGGTGCGGGATAATCCGACGGGTCGTCCGGAGGCGTATTTCATCCTCGCGAACCTGTTGCGGGAGGAAAAGAAGTATGGAGAGGCGGCCGAGCAGCTGGAGCGCATGCTGATCGTGAAGGATGACGCCGAGATGGCGTATTACGAACTGACCGAGCTGCATAACCTGAACGAGCAACCGGAGAAAGCCCTGCTGGTGCTGGCCAAGGCGAAGACCAAGTTCGGCGAGAGTTTCATGAACCGTTTTTACCGCTCCATCACTTATAACCGGTTGAAGCAGTATGGCAAAGCCATCGAGGAATTGACGGCGGCCGAGGTCTTGGCCCGGGCGACTGCGCCGGAGCGGTTGACGCATCTTTTCTATTTCCAGTTGGGCGCGACCTATGAGCGGAACAAGGAGCATGAACAGGCGGTCAAATACTTTGAGAAATGCCTGGAGATGGAGCCCGATTGCGTGCTGGAACGCACCGACCAGGCCCTGGCC